>JAHENH010000157.1 GCA_018609935.1 Halobacteriales archaeon
AAAAAACAAAATAAAAAAGATACAACAAACAATTATACTTTCTGTAGCTCTACCTCAAATATACAGCCCTCTGGCTGGTTGTCTTCTATCCAGACGTCTCCATTATAATTTGAGGTTAGTGTGTCTACTAGGAAGAGTCCAAGTCCTGTACCGCTTGATTTTTGGTTTTTTTCACCTAGTTTAAATATTTTTTCTTTCATGTCGTCTGGTATTCCTGGACCATTATCTGCAATAGATATTATAGCTTGGTTATCAGAAATATTAACTGATATTTCGATTTTTGGTGTTTGTTTATCGTTGTGTTGTATCCCGTTTTGTATTAGGTTTTCAAATAGTGAGGATAATAGTTTGTCTGCTTTTACTTTTATATTAGGTATTTCTCCATCTACCTTGATTTCTGAGTTTGGATGGGTTTCTCTAATGTTTATTGTACATTTTTCTAGTATTTCTTTCAAATCTATTGGTTTTGTAGTTTCTTTTTGTATTGATTCTGCTATATCTCTTGCAAGTATTGTAAGTTCACACATATGGTCTGTCTTGTTTATAATGGTTTCTATTTGTTCGTCTTCTCCGTATTTTTTCCTTAATTCTTCCGCATTTAATTTAACTATATTTAGATCATTACGTATATCATGCCGGAAAAGCCGATTAATTAACTGCAACTTCTTATTTTCTTTTTCCAGATTCTCAGATCCCCCAATAGATCCTGTATCATTCATATTCATAGCCAAAACATTAGTTAATAAATTTTTTTCAGATATTTAAATTTTAAATTTTTTATAAATTAAAAACCAGTTATTTTAAAATCTATCCATCCATTCGATACCGATTTTATATAAATCCATTATTTCTTCATCACCTAAAATCCATAGACACTTTTCCACCTCAACTTCACTATTTCTATACGCCACTATGCCTATATATGTAATATGAGGGGTGTATAAGGAGTGGTGATCTTGTAGTTGGTAATATAATTGATTCAGAAGTCGCACAAATAACATTGGCTATAGGTATAGTTGCACTGATATCTCCTATAATAACATCTAGACGTAATGTTTTGGTTTATGGAGGTGCGATGATACTATCTATGATTATAATGATTTTGACAATAGAGGATGATGTATTGATACGGTCTGAACGATTGTTGATGATATTAGCTTATGTCTTTTTTTATCCATGATTTATATTCAAATGAGGGTGGGGAAGAAATAGGAGAAGAACTAAAAGAAGAAGAACCTTCGCCGAAAAGAGATATAGTTCTTGTTGTAGGTGGTCTTATACTTGTAATTTTCGGAGGGCATCTGATGGTTTCGAATGGTTTAGGGCTTGCAGGAATATTAAATATACCAGAATACATAATAGGTTTCATAGTTATCTAAATACAAACAAGAAACAAATAATTTCTATGAGAATAGAAAAAAACCAAGACGGAAAAACACACAAGGTTTGGTTGAATAGTCAAGACTTTAAGGATCTAAGGAATGCTGCAAAAGGATACAGAGAAGACCTAATAATTAGGTTAGGAGGAAAAGCAGGACTCAGATCTTTTGAGATTCCACAGATAAAACCAAAACACATGATGTTAGCAAGCAACGGAGAAGACTACTTCCTAAGAATACCAAAAGGAAAAGACACCAAAAATGGTGAGGGAAAACCAAGAGACACATATCTACCCAAAGACATCCATAGGGATTTACACATATATGTTAATGAAAACCATATAGGAAAAAACCAAAAAATATTCAATATAACACCAAGACGAATACAACAAATAATAAGTGAAACCGGAGAATGTGCAACAATAAACACAGAAAACGAAGGCTTTAAAAAGATATCTAGCCATGACCTAAGAAGATATTTCGGTCATAGTATGCTCGTAGAAAAACGGATGAACCCAGAAGTAGTAATAGAGATTGGGGGTTGGGAGGATTATCAAGCTATAAAGCCTTATCTGTCTAAACCATCAGAAGAGACAATTATTGAAGAGTTCTCTAGGATCCAGGAATAGATCTTTGTTTATTTTATAGGTCTATTTTATACATATTTGTTTAGAAAATATTTATAGTAGAAATTGTGTAGTTTATTTCCACTAACTAAACAAAAACCTAACATTAGGTGTTTAGCTATAAGAGAAACCAAAAAAGAAATATTTTTTTATATAGAAAGGACAGTCAGTGATTGGGTTTATCTTGCTGTTACTGTTTGATCTGCTACTACTCGGCCACTTTCATCATGTATCAACATCACCCTATATCTTTGGTTTCGGTCAAGTGCATTAAATTCTATATCTGTACTATCTGTACCTATATCGTTATAGTTATCCCAGCTATCAATCCATGGTCCAGAGGTTGTCATCGTACCACTATTTATTTCGTCGAAGTTTAGTGTTGTTTCCCCTCCTGTTCTTAGTGCTTGTGCGTTTTCATCGGATACTGGATCCCATTCAGCAATAGATCCATTTGTTATATTTCTTACTAGGACTCTTATATCACTGTTAAATATATCTTCTCCACCTTCATGTGTAAAACGTAATATTACCATCATCGTTGTTTGATCCAGAAAGATCCGCTTCTATACCAATAGATGCTTGTGGAACTCTTTCAGTAGCTCGGTCTTGAAATCCTAGTACGAATGCTCCTATGACTGCTGCTAATATTACCGTAATTGCGACCATCAGTATGACCCCTATAACTGGTGAAACCGCCTTATCTTTATCGAACAATTCATCTTTCATGGTAGTTGATTTAATTTAATAGTTGTATATATGTTTTGTGGAAAAAACCAAAAAACATTACCTATAGTAATACGTCATACTCTAAAAAATTATAACCGACACATAATACTAAATACTAATTAAGTCAAAAAAACCCTATAAAACCATAAAACCAAAAAACCAAAAAACAGTCCTTCAAGTATTATTCAACAAATAAAAAGTATAACAGCTAGAAAACTATGGAAAAACCACACTGAGTCGATGAAACAGTATTTTTGGAGTGGTGGATGTTGGGAGAAATCCTATTATATTGGAACAGCGGGTGAAGTAAGTTCAGACACTATACAGAAATACATTGAAAGAACAGAACACGTTTAGCAACACACGATTCACCCTCGGAGTCAAGCTCCGAGGCACTCTCGCTCAAAATCCTGTAGAGAAAAACAGTATTTTATACCTCCATTTTTCTTGATTTCACTTCTAACCCCTTTAATCGACCGACTCTACGTATTTTGTGAAATATCCAAGTAAGTCTTCCATCCTATTGCTAGTACCCAAAACTAAATAGTTTTCTTTATTACCTTTAAATATAATATATTCATTCTAAGACGTGTAATGACATTACCAATTAATCTTTTGAAGGTATCTCTTTTTGTTTCCTCTGAAATAGCTGAAAGAAAACTATCTAAAAATGGCTGTATATTTATCTTGTTATAATTTATTTTTAGATCTTTAGCCACCTTAACCGTATCAAATATATTATCTTCTAAGTTTTTATTTGATAGTAATATAAATCCATAAAAACTAACACATTAAACAATTAATATCATCCATTCTGTTGGAGTCACTACCTATACTGCTTCTGGTCCTGTCTTTCCTGTCCTTATCTGGTATGCATCCTCTACAGGCAACACAAATATCTTTCCATCACCTGAATTCCCAGTATGTGCGGCCTCACCAATGGCTTCCACTACATCTTCTGCAGGAACATCAGCTACAACACACTCAACCTTCACTTTCTGGTGAAGATCAACAGTATACTCCTCACCCCTCCATTGGCTCTTTTTTGCAGGCTGACTACCACGACCACTAACATTCGTCACACTAAGACTAGGAGCACCAATCTCAGCAAGTTCTTTTTTAACATCTCCCAATTTATCAGGACGAATAAAAGCCATCACAAGCTTAATCCCACCATCATTTGGTTTGCCACCATCTGTTCGTATCTTCGGAGATGTACTCCCATCTGTCACTGTTTCTGGCTCTCCAAACTCCGGATATGTCTCAACACCATGCTCTGATAAATCAAGACCATCACGCTCATGACTTTCAGATACTCTATGCTCACCCATACTCTTAATCACTTTAAATACAGTATATGTTGCTAGTACAGTCCAAATCATAATCACAAAAACCCCAACAACCTGGGCTATCAATTGGCTCATTGAGAATCCACCTACAGCTATAAATGGAAATATCAACGCACCAAGTATACCAGCAGACCCATGAACAGGAAACACAGCACAAACATCATCAATATTCAGGCTCTTCTCAACGAATTCGAATACTATAGGGAGTTGTGCTCCTGCAAGTAACCCTACCAGTATAGCTCCAGGCCAGATTACTGCATCAGTTATACTTGTAATTCCTACAAGTCCTGCAAGCATACCATTCGCAACATACAAAGGATCCACTTTATCAGTCTTCACCAAAGCAATCACTGCAGCCCCAATGGCTCCTGCAGCCATAGATAATGTAGTTGTGAGTGCTACTCTTCCTACGTATCCAAATGCTGCAAGTTCTAGTTTTCCGTTATCCACTGAGAACACTGTTGCGGCTGTTCCTACGTTGAATCCATACCATCCGAAGGATAGTATGAGTGTTCCTAGTACTGCGAATGTGAGTGAGTGTCCTGGTATTACGTTTGCTGTTCCGTCTGGGTTGAATCTATCCATTCGTGGCCCTATAACCCAAGCAGCAGTTAACCCTGCAATTCCTCCCAAGCCATGGACTATCATACCACCAGCAAAATCATGAAAGCCAACACCCGCTATATTCGATAGGAAGCCACCAGCCCACGTAAAACCAGTAATAACCGGATATATTACAGTAGCAAGCAATATCGTATATGTTATGTATGCTCTGAGTTTGCATCTGCCTGCTACTGCACCACTAACAATTGTTGCCGCCGTCATTGCAAATACTGCTCCAAACAACCAACTAATCCAATCAGCACTACCACCATTAATATATGCGAATGATTCTGCTAGTGAGTAGCCGCCGCTTGTGAGTCCTCCAACTAGACTTGAGATGCCTGCACCTAATAAAAAGAAGGTTATTACACCTATTCCCCATGTCAGCATGTTTTTTGTTAGTTGATTTGCCACATTTTTTGACCGTACTTGTCCGGCTTCTAACATCGCAAATCCTGCATGCATAAAGAATATCAAAAATGTTACAACCAAAACCCACATCATGTTCACACCTTCAGCCATAGTCTTCAACTGTAATGTGACTAAATCCATCATACTAATCTGTCACCCTTTTCGTTATATCTACCGTAAATTTTCTATTTGGACATTTTAACATATTTTGTTATATATATACCAAAACTCTAAGTATATAAAAGATTTTCTATTTGAATATATAATTTATATGGTTATAATAAAATATTTGTCCAATTTATATCTAATTATAAACCATGAAGAAACAGACACAAACAAAAAAATAAACAAAGATAGACTAACTGTTCAAAAAAATCAAAAAGTATAAAAAAAATAAACCAAAATACAAAATAATATAAATTATAACTATTTATACTGATAGATACAAATTGATAAATCTAAAAAACAAATAAAAATTAGATAACAATAATACGTTTAAATATACAATAAAAAGAATAAAATATACAAGTTATATTAAATATATAACAAAATAAACCAAATATCTTATATTATTTAATACCTTATTAACTCTTACTTATTTTATCAACTTCACCACTAAAGCTAGGATTTCACTTCGTACTCAATAATACAAAACTATAATATATCTGGAAATCAATCTCCTAAGACCAATTTATTTTTAGAAACTATAAATAAAACATTCATTTGTTATCCATCATTAAATTCTAATAATCTAAAAAACTAGTAAACTCCTAAAATTTAAAATTTACTTAAAAAATAGAAAAAAGGAAGTCAAAGGATTATTAACATGAAAGTGTATAAAGATTTATTGAATAAAATGAATATAGTCCCAAGAGAACAAAATCCGTATTTAAAATTCTTAAAAATATGGGTATTAATTAGCTTATTATCGGCTGCACTATATCTGCTTAATACTGTTTTCAATTTTATATAAATAAAAAATTAATATAAAAATATCTATATTTAAAAAATTAAATTATATAATCAGTTTATACTAGCTATTTAGATTAGTATTAATTAAAAATTCTTATTCTATGTTTTTATTCTATTTTTTCTACTTCAACAGCTCGAGGGCCTCTTTCAGCTTGTTCTACTTCGAATTCAAATTCTGCTCCTTCTTCTATTCTTGTTCCAGGAGATAATTCTGATTTATGTAAAAAAACGTCTTCTTCATCTTCTTGTCCTTCTATTTCAATAAAACCGTAGCCCTTTCTATTATGAAAGAAACTTAACGTACCTTTTACCATACTAATTACACTTAATAAGTTCTAAACACCTACAGGTTAAAAACGTTGTGTTATTTTTTATATATATCAAATAAAAATTTATATATTAAATATTTTGATGTATTAAACCTATATCACTCTAATATGATATTCTAACTCTTTAGAACATCATATTACACTATATATTATTTTTATGTCAAAAGAATTAAAAAACCAATCCCCCCCTTTTTGTACAAAAAAATAAAAATATTTTAAATCACATATTATAACTTAATAGATAATATATTATTCTCAGCTAGAGTATATTAGAAACCTTAAAGTTAACTATACCCCCTCCACTACCCAGTAATTACTTCAGTTCCAAGAATAGGGAGATAAGACTATGACTAAATGAACTACCTACCCTGCTTCGTCACTCTTATTAGTCGTTCGCCCGTTGGAGACGGGGACTTAGCCTGTAAAAGTTAAAGATAAATTGAATTCAAATATAAGCTTAGTAAAAGAAATACAAATATAAAGTTATAAAAAGAAATTAAGTAATATATCCAAAATATATAGAACACTAATAATGAACTCAAAATCTCTTGTACTTATAGGAACAGTTATAATATTTTTTGGGTTCTTTCTTGTTTCAGCCGGTATAATTTTAAATTCAATTTTAGGAGAAAATTCAAGTAAACTAGAGGGAGGGGGTATAGTGATGATTGGTCCTATACCTATAGCTTTTGGAACAAGTACAGAAATGGTTATAGTAGCTATGATGTTAGGAGTGTTACTTATAGTTTTATGGATCTTTGGAACTATCTTGATAAAATAGAATATATAGATATGCTATTTCGTTCACTAAGTTTAACTTATCTAGGATAGTTTCCCATGGTTGTTTAGAATAGAAATATTTTATAAGTAAATTATTTTTCTTGCCATTTCCATCCTTTTATTCTTGTCTGTAATCCTGCAGCTATTCCCGAAATTAGATCATCCTCACCTTCAGTACTTCCAGAATTATAATGTATATCCATATAGTGGAATGTAGCTTCTGCAAGTGTTTTTTTAGGCTCTGATTCTGCAATAGTTGCAGCTATGTTTTTACCTATTATTTCATCTACTATAATTCCTGAATAATCATTTTTAATTTCTAGATCTTTTCCTATCTTGTATAGTGCTGCAATATTTAATGCTAAATCCTTATTTTCTAGTACCTTTCTAAGTTCCTTTTTTACATTTTTTTCATCAGCTTTTTTAACATTTTCATCAAATTCTTCCCCCAATTTTTCTCTAGAATAATTTATTAGGTCTACTATTTCCTCTGAATTATCTTCAAAAAATTGATAAAATTCATCAACTGTATTTTCTGATATCTCCATTATATATGTAAAATTACTTTATACAATATATACATATTTCTTTAAACAAGGTAAGAAAAACTATAAAGATATATAATAAAAAATATATCCTTTACTTTTTTTCCTATTTACTTTTTCATATATTATCTTATTTTTATTTGTTTATTTTCTAGATCTATTTTTATTAGAGTTTCTACATCTATAGAAAAATCTGGCATATCACCTTTCTGTATCACTACTATAGAATTAGTTATTTCAGCACCAATAGAGTTTAAAGCTTTTATTATTGATTTTAAGGTACCACCAGTAGATATTACATCATCTAACAGAACCACTTTATCACCCTTGTTTATGTAGTTTATATATAGATCGTTTTTAGAATAACCTGTAACCTGTTTTACTGAAACTTCATCTTGAAATCCGTAGCTTTTTTTTCTTGCAATTAAAAGAGGTTTATCTATCTTTAATGAAACACTAGTACCTATATGGATACCCATAGCTTCCGGAACTATAATTTTTTCAACCTCACCCACATCTATATGCTTAACTAATTCATCAACTATCTCTCTAAGTAAATCAGGATCAAGTTCCGGGATACCATCAGTTATCGGATGTACAAAATAATTATATCCTTCCTTTTCTATTATGGGAGAACTTCTTAATGATTCTTTAAGTTTTTCCATTATATATTCTGTTCTATTATATCAAGTATATTAACAGCTATATCTTCTTTTTTTCCCTTTGCTTTTTCAACATCATCACCAGTTACTATAACTATATCCGATGAATCTTTTCCCATAACTTCAGCATCATTCCCTACCACTAAATCAAGATCAGAACGTTCTTTAAATTTTTTAGCCTTCTTTATTAGTTTTTGTTTAGATACACCCGTCTCTGCTTTAAACCCTACAATAAACGCATCGTGAACCTGTTCCCTAACTTTTTCTAATAATTTAGGCACTTTTTCCATCTTCAATGTCAAGTCCTGTCCACTTTTTATTTTCTTTTCTCTAGGTTTTATTGTATAGTCGGAAACAGCAGCAGCAGAAATAAACAGATCACATCCCTTTTTAACCTCTTCTATAGAAGACTCTATCATTTCATTTGCACTTTCAACCTTTATCTCATCTGCATAACCTATATATCCATCATAATTATGTATAAGTACAACTTCAGCTCCTCTAATATACGCTTCCTTAGCTAGGGCTCTTCCAGTTTTCCCAGAAGAACGAGTGGTAATAATTCTAACAGGGTCTATCGATTCAGCAGTAGACCCACTAGTTATCACTACTCTTTTACCCTCCAATGAACTCTCTGACAGTGCTCTTTGACATTCTGTAGCTATAGAATCTATAGAAGGTAGCTTAGCTTTGTCTTCTTCGACAACTGGGGAAATTATATTAATACCCCAATTCTTTAATTTTTCAAGATTATCATCTACACCAGGATGACCATACATTGGTTCATGCATTGCTGGAGCTATCACTATAGGTAGACTACTACCTATTGCAGTTGTAGCAAAAGTAGTCACTGGAGTATCATCCACCCCATTAGCTATCTTTCCAATGGTATTCGCAGTAGCAGGTGCTATGAGCAATAAATCAGCATTTTCTTTCCTCCACCCCTCAAATTCACTAGTTAATTCACCACATAATTCAACGTGTTCTACATCTCCAGTTATTTCTGTAATTACATCATTACCTGTAGCAAACTCCAAAGAATAGGGATGTATTATCTGTCTAGAAGATCCACTCATCACTCCATAAACTTCAGCACCTCGCCTACGAAGTTCATGAGAAAGCCTAATACATTCAACAGCAGCAATACTACCAGTAACTCCAAGAACTACTCGTTTACCATCAAGCATTAACAAAAAAAAGAGTTGTTTGTTCTTTAATTCTATTCAAGAACTCAACAATCCTAGAAAATAAACCATAAATAATCAATCATAGAAAAGAAGAGTAGGGATCCCTCTATAACCAAATTTAGTGTTTTACTCTAGTTAAATCTATGTTTTCAAGAAAACATAGATCAGCCTTTACGATTAACCACATGTTCTTGGAATTCAGTATAAAACCACCTATATAGAGTCTATAGGAACACTTATTCAATCTATTTACCAATGTTAAACACACGTCCTTATTCTGTTTTGTCCAGATTATTTATATCTAAGATATAGGTTTCTTTTTTTTTAGAAACTGAAAGATAAACGAAGGATAATTGAAAATCCCTTCTCTAATTTTCGTTGTGGTAGTTCATCCAATAGATTATAGATATGGTACAGAGGAGATGAAGGAAGTATGGGAGGAAGGTTCTAGGTTAGAAAAAATGCTTAAAGTGGAGATAGCATTAGTACATTCTTTAGAAAAACTAGATAAAGCCCCTGAAGGAACTACAGAAATAGTGGAAAAAGCAGCAAAAAAAGTAGAGCTAGATAGGGTTAAGGAAATTGAATCAGAGATAAAACATGACGTAATGGCTGTTGTAAGAGCTATAGAAGAAAAATGTGAAGATGGTGCAGGCGAATTTGTCCATTTTGGTGCTACATCTAACGATATAATAGATACTGCCGATGCTCTACGTCTACGAGATTCTTGTTCTATTTTGGAAGATAAACTCAAAAAATTACGCAGAGAGCTTGCGAAAAAGGCTGAAAAACATAAAGAAACTGTATGTGCTGGTAGAACTCATGGACAAGCAGGAGTACCTACCACATGGGGTCATAGATTCGCAAGATGGGCAGATGAAATAGATAGACATATTGAAAGACTAGAAGAAATCAAAAAAAGGATACTGGTAGGGAAAATGTCTGGAGCTGTAGGGACTGGAGCATCATTTGGGGAAAAATCAAAGGAAGTTGAAAAAATAACTATGGATCAACTAGATTTAGGTGTATCCAGAATATCTAGCCAGATTATTGATAGAGACAGACATGCTGAATATGTTTTTCTTTTAGCTAGTATTGCTACCAGTCTAGATAAAATAACTATAAATATACGGAATATGCAGAGAACTGAGATATCTGAAGTAGAAGAAGGTTTTGGCGAAAAACAAGTTGGATCCAGCACAATGCCTCATAAAAGAAATCCGATAAAAAGTGAAAATGTAGGAGGTCTGTCAAGAGTTGTTCGGAACTTAGTGAATGTAGAACTTAGAAACAATACACTTTGGGAGGAACGGGATCTAACTAATTCATCTAGTGAAAGAGTTGTCTTTTCAGAAATTAATGTTTTGACAGATCACGTCTTAAGCCAAACTATAGATATAATAAAAAATCTTAAGGTAGATAAATCGAAGTCTTTAGAGAATATAGAAAACCTTGGAGGGTTAAATATGGCGGAATCGGTAATGATGTATCTTGCAAAAAATGGTATGGGGAGGCAGACGGCACATGAAGAAGTTAGAAGATCCGCAATGGAAGCACAAGAAAAAAATAAAGAATTCAAGGAAGCTTTAAGTGAAAATAGAAAAATAATGAAATATCTTAATGAAGAAAAAATAGAAAAACTTCTAAAGCCTGAAAAATATCTAGGGAATTCAGTGGAGAAAGTTGAAGATATAGTTAAAGAAATAAAATAAATATAATCCTCTATAAAACTTCATCAGGTTGGGGACGAGGATATGCTACAAAATCCTGGCTTAATACTTGGAATGGATCATATCTAGATTGATGACATTGACAATAGATCATATTTGCAGAACATACACTCCCACTTTCTCCACATCCATAATCAGATGTTTGGAATCCCTGTGGGACACAGCAGAAATGTGTGCATTTATTTAACCAGCATATAAATCCTTCAGGACATGCTTCATCAACCCACTGTCTTGCCTGATCAGTTTGAGCCCCATCGAGGAGTGACTGTTTATCAGTTTTTATTATAGATATTGGAATAGTTTGTTCTACGCCCTGGCTCCTCCATGTACCCCATGCAGGTTTTCCTAGACCCTGTTCAGCATTTTCAGCACTACCTTGGTACTGTTCCCAATCTTCAAAATGGTCTACCGTCATTACTTCTCCATCCATATCACTGTGCCATTCTCTCCCAGTATAATATAGTTTATTATCACTCTCAAATTGAGGTTGTATTCCAGGATAGTTTTGGAGTCCACAGTACTGGAACCAATCCATACCATACTCAATTCCTGCTATATCTATAGTAGGATTTTGTTCACCTTCCGAGGGTTTTGGAGCTCTACCTATTATTTCTCCATTTTCGATTGTTAAAGGAATTAAGGGCATACCTCGAGGTGCAGGCCCTGCCACCATTTCATTTCCAATAAATGTAATATTACCTCCACCGATTCCGCTTTTTTGTGTGAGAAGGTCTATACTCATAATCCCCATAGAGGCCACATTTGCTAGAATACCAGCACCCACTAGTTTAGCCACAAATCTTCTGCGGCTTTTATTAGGATAATTATCACTGTCCATTATGAGAAATCTAGATACCTTAATTCTTTATCTTTACGATAAAATTGACATCGATACTTGAAAAACTTGAATATTATAGATGATATAGCGTATATGTCTCTCTGGATAATATCTATTAGGTCTTTAAAACTTTTGTATACTATATAATTTTAATACTCTAAACTATCCTATTCTTATAGATGTTTTTTTAAATTTATTTTTTAGTTTTAGAGATAAAAATGGAATCCTGGGCCTAAATTGGGTAAAGTATCAGTTTATCTGATCTATAAGTTTGACAGGAGTCTTAAATAATTATAAATAATCATGGTTAGTAATTGAATCAAAAATGAGTTCTAATAAAAAAACGGAAACTAAATTTGATGATCTTCTAGTTAACCTTAAAAATAAAAATATGGAAAATAAAGAGCTGACAGCTAAAGAAATACTTAAAGCTGTGGAAGATGACTTATGCTTTTCAAGTTCGCATGAAATTGCAACTATATTAGGAAGAAACTCAGAAGATCGCAGAATAGAAATAATTGATGGTTCACCATATAAATACAAGATTATACCTTGATATCCATCAATAAGTAAGGTGACTATCAGTGAAGCCCCTACTTTATAACCATCAAAAATCTCAAAGGTTTTTATCAGTTTGCTCGGTTTTCTTTATATATAGTTTAGAAAAAATTACCTAGTTTGGTTCGAGAATACTACACAAGATCTCTATCCGGACATAAAGCTTATTACGATATCTGGTATAAAATCAATACTTCAGACTTAATAATGTGAGTAAATCACATAGTTATAGATGTATTAAAGTTTTCTTTATATGCTATCTCAGATAGTGGTTTTCTATTTTTCTCCCCTTTTATTTTTTTCTTTGGGTATCCAAAACCAATAATTGCAGTTATAGAATACTCAGGTATATTAAAGAAATCCTTCATTTTAGCTTCCTCACATTCCGTATATATACAGGAACCAATGCCCTTCTCCCAACCGGATAATTGTAGATATGTTATTGCTCTACCAGCATCTAGTTCATGGAAAGAATACTGAGGATCTGTTAAAACTATTATAGCAAAATCAGCGTTTTGTATCCAATCACCTGTTTTACTGAAATCTTTAAGTTTTTGTATATTTTCA
Source organism: Halobacteriales archaeon (assembly GCA_018609935.1). The sequence continues at coordinate 13,266 of JAHENH010000157.1, forward strand.
TTTTCATCAACTAATATAAACCTCCAATGTTGTGTGTTTCTACCACTTGGAGATAATCTTCCAGATTCAAGTATTTCCTTTTTTATTTTATCATCAACCTCTTTTGAAGAATAATTTCTAACCTCTACTCTAGTTTTTAAAGCTTCATTAACTTCCATAACAGTTTTATTTTATTATTTATATTTTTATTTTTTTTCTATCGATTATATTTCATTATAGTATTTTTTCTATATCTCTTAGTATAGTATCATATTTTGATGTATCCCTTAGTATTGAACCTATATTATATGTTAAAAGTAATTTCCCTGAATATGTTAAAGTTGTATATGTATATATGGATCCATGAACTTCTTTCAGTTTTATTTTTTTCTGTAATAGTCTTTCAGCTACAAGTTTGCCGAGAGCAACAATATAGTTTGGGTCTATAATTTTGAGTTCTTTTTCAAAATAAGATGCACATTTATCTAATTCTCGTTTTTTTGGATCTCTACTCCCTCCATAACAGCGAGTTAAGTTTGTAAGGAATACATCATTTCTATCAAAGCCTAGATCATCTAAAATATCATCTAAAACTTTACCTGTCTCCCCTTTATAGGGTTGTCCAATCTTGTCATCTTTTCTACCTACTTTTTTACCCATAAAAAGTATATCTGCATCTTCACTACCCTCATTTGGCACCGCCTTAGAACGTGTTTTATGTAGACTGCATTTAGTACAGTTTCTTATTTCTTTATTTAGTTCATCCAGATCCATACCATTATATCTAATTATAGATTTGTAAGGAAATATATAAGACCTCTTGGTTCACCTAGAGAACGCATATAATCCAAGTATAGGAGAGATTTTTAAACAGCAAGCTGACCATCCTTTATATGAGTTATATCTTATTCGGAGAGTTTATTATAGATTTTTTCGGCAATTAATAGGATATGTATGTATAGCCATAGTAGCTTGGAAATCCACTATTTATTTGATTAAAGAGGGTATAAATCAATACCTTCCTTTTTGGAAGTTATAGAAATTTCTGTATATTTAACCTCTCTATAAAAACCTATAAAGGGCTTTTTTCTATACTTTAGATTATGCAAACTTAGTTATTTATTATAAATCTAACCACATAATATAAACTATACTAAATAGATTGTAGCGTACTTACTATAAACTGGATATTACCCCAGTTTAGTTGGAAAGTTTCATAAGTCTTATTTAAAGAAAACATATTAAATTCTCTTCATTATTGCCACTACTGTTCTCCAACAATAAACAACTATAATCAAGTGATTTGGCAAGCCAAAGTAATTAGCTCCAGGTCTTATTTGACAATTAAGTCTTATTGACAACAGAAGGGATTTAAGTCCTGCCTTCACTTTTTATCAAAAAGGATGCATCTAAGCACTTCAGAAACTGGGAAAATAGCCCTTGGAGAAGCTATTAAAGCATATGAGGAGTGGTCAGCCCGCGAAGGGATTCCTGTAGAATCTAATAATTCGAAGATAACACATGAAGGCTTTGAAGAACTTCTAAGTGAACTAAGAGAAAACGAAATTAATATAGAACCAAAGGAGCTTTCACGGTTAGTTGAACGTTTTTCTAATGTTGAACCATATATTTTAGATGAGTACGAAACAAAAGAATTAATTAAAAATTATCCAAATATAGTCTTCGGAGAATGGAGGTTAGGGGCTGAAACAGCTGATAATATTGATCTACTACTAAAAAAACAAGACGAGGAAAAAGTAATGCTAGTTGACATAGCATTTGAAAAAAAGCATACTTCACTAGGTAGACTTCTACACGAAAGGGAACGCTTTAAAGAATATGATGCAGAAGCTTGTATAGTAGTACTCTCTGAAGACAAGTATTTTAAAGAAGCTTGTGAAAACGCAGAAATCGAGATCTTAGAGATAGGAGCAGAACATCTCTTAGAACTCATAAATAATACGGAATGGAAAAATCTACAAAGCCTAACTTTAACTCCTTAAATACAGTTATAAAATGATTTCACACACAGTTAGGTACCATAAGACATATTTCAATAGATACTTTAGCCGTTGCAATTAATTACAAACGTTATTAGACCTTTAAAACTTGAACATCCGCGATTATCTAAATATATGAAGTTAAAAAAATCTGATCTATATAATACTTGGAAAAAAATAAATAAAGAAATATTTGGTGGTATATAATGTCACGTTTTATTTTATATGGTGGAAAAGGAGGAGTGGGGAAAACAACCTGTGCAGCTGCAACAGCAGTTAATCTTTCTAAAGATGAAAAAACTCTAGTTGTAAGTACTGACCCTGCTCATTCTCTTTCCGATTCTCTTAAAACTGAGCTAGGCTCGACACCCAAAAAAATAAAAAATAATCTATGGGCTGTAGAGATAGATCCAGAAAATGCAATGAAAGAATACAAAGAAGACGTACAAAAAGTTCCAAAAGAATTGATACCTTTTGGAGAAATAAGCGAAAAAGTAGGGAAAGGTATGGGGGAAGTATTTGAAGACGCTTTAGGCGCCCCTGGAAGTGATGAAATAGCTGTAATATACAAATTCACTGAATATATGGATACAAATAAATGGGATAGAGTAGTTTTTGACACAGCACCAACTGGTCATACTTTAAAACTCCTTCAATTACCAGAAATAATGGATTCAGTTATGGGAAGAATAATAAAAATAAAATCAGGTATGGAGGATGTTTTTGATTCTATCAGAGGGCTAGTTGGAAAACAAGATAATAAAAAAGGATCCACAATTAATAGGCTTAAAAAATTTAAAAAGAGACTAGAAAAAGCCCGACTTTATCTTACTGATCCTGAATATACAGACTTTCGAGCAGTACTAACCCCAGAAACTATGGTTGTTAGAGAAACTCAAAGATTAATAGAAAAACTATCAACATATAATGTTCCAACTAGCACAATAATTGTTAACAAAGTTCTAAAAGATTTTAATCCAAACTGTGAAATGTGTACTGCTAGAAGAGAGATACAGAATAAAAGTAAAGAAGAAATAGAAGACATATTTAGTGACATAAAAATAATTGAAGTACCTCTAATGAACAAAGAAGCTAGAGGAATAGATGCCCTAGAAGAAATAGGTAAAATACTAGAAGATCAAAAACAAAGCTAAACACTAGGTAAGTTTGATAGATTTATATATAAGAAATCAATATTATATAATATTTTATCTGGGATCTAGAGAATAAATATATACGCCGAGGGAGGGATTCGAACCCCCGAGGGTTTACACCCACCTGCTCTCGAGGCAAGCGCCTTACCAGACTAGGCTACCTCGGCACATAACATTCTCTATACCTAAATTAGGTAATTATTTGTTAGTTACTATTCAAGTTTAGATGGTATTAACTCTACCAGCAACCTAGAACCCATAATTCTTTTATTTCTAGTTTAAAGATATTTATTATTTTAAAAAATATCTAATTTAACTTTAAAAAATTTAAAATAATTTATTCTATATTTTCTTCTTCTATAACTTTAGCTAGTGCAAAATTTTCTTTTACTTCTTCTATTTCTACTTTTACTCTGTCCCCTATATCTGCGTCAGGAACTATAATTACATATCCTCTCTCTACTCTAGCTATACCATCTCCTTGCTTACCTATATCTTCTACTTCCACATATCTCATTTCTCCTTCTTCGACAGGAGGTTGTAGTCTTACCCCTTTGTTTTCTCCTTCATCTGTTCCTTCTATTATACCTATACTGTATGTTTCACCTTCATTTATATGTCCTTCATCTATTTCATTTTCAGGAACTTCTATAATATAAGATCCATCCCTCCATTCTACACGAGAACTAAAAAGAGACAAAAGTTTACCAGGAATATCAGGCATAGATAATTTTTCCAAAGAACCCTCGAAACTTGAATCTATCGCTCTAACTTTTCTATAAATCAAGTTTAGTAAATATTGAAGGATTATTTTAACTATAAAAAATTTATTCTCTAAAAATTTAATCAAAAATTTCTTAGAACATCTTATCAAATACCCTTAAGTTTCCATAATCTTCATATATTCTATAATAAATTTTAATATCTTATCTCAATAACTACTATATTTTATAGTATATCTCGATAAATACCAGTAGATAGAAGTATACAAAGAATTATTTCTTTTTAAATAGAAGAAAAATATAAGATATAGCTATGAGCGAGGGTTGCCGAGCGGCCAAAGGCGGCGGGCTTAAGACCCGCTCCTGAAGGGGTCCAGGGGTTCGAATCCCCTCCCTCGCATCTTACCAAAAAATAAAAATAAAATCAGTAAAGTTCAAAAATTGAAATATATAGCCCTATATTTCTAAAAAATCTTATATTATTTTAGATAATATGTATCAAAATAGGTATCTATGAAGATAAGTGTTATAGGTGGTGGTAATATTGACAATAAGATCTATGAAAAGGCTGAAAAAGTCGGGGAGTTATTAGCTAATAGAGATCATAGTATAGTCTGTGGAGGTAAAGAAGGTGTGATGGAAGCAGTATGTAAAGGAGCAAAGAAAAATAACGGTTTAACAATAGGTATACTACCAGAAGATAATACTACCAAAGCTAATCAATATTTAGATATTGCACTTTCTACAGGTCTTGGTAATGCACGTAATGTTATTGTTGTTATGAACGGAGACGTAGTTGTGTCAATAGACGGAGGGGCTGGAACTCTTTCAGAAATAGGTCATTCCCTTGATATGGGAAAGCCCGTTATTGGACTTGAAACACATGATATACCATTAATAGAACATGTAAATTCACCAAAAAAAGTTGTTAAACGGGTAGAAGAATTTATATAGTTTATAAATGTGATTAGAGTTAGTACAAGGTCAAGTTTTTATCTATTTCTTGTTATTATATCTTTAATAGTTATAACACAAAATCCAGTTTTAGCTTCTAATCCAAATTCTTCTGGTATAGGTATTTATGAAGGTTACAGGTATAATCAAAATATAGATATACAAGATGGTTTATCTGAAGATATATTTAATTCTATAATATTTAGATCTATCGCTAGGGTGGAAAAAATTCGTGGAAAAGAATTTAAAGGAAATATAGCGATAGAAAGGAAAACTAAAGCTAGATTTAGAAATAAAACAGATATAAATAGTTCTAAAAATAGATCTAAATGGAACAATCAAGTCTGGGAGGCTTTATTTATTGTTGGAGAAAAAACAGATATAAAAAATGAAATTAATAGGATAACCAAAAATAGGGTTAAAGGAATATATTCTGAAGAAAAAATAAATCTTATAGTAGAAGATAAAAACAACATTGATGAAACTATATTAGCCCATGAAATAGTGCATGCATTTCAAGATAATTATTATAATTTATCCAGAAATCTAAAACAGCAGGACAAACAATTAGCATGGTTATCGATAGTAGAAGGAGAAGCAAAGTATATAATAGATATATACAAAAAGAAATGTAATCAAACCTGGAGCTGTATAAATAAAAGACAAAGTAATATCGGATCGATAGATAATTCGAATATAAACCAAGGAGTATATATTTTACTTTATTATCCATACTCAGATGGTCCGCCATATATACACCATATAAAAGAATCTAGGGGATGGTTTAGAATCGAAAAACAATTTAAAAATCCTCCAAAAACTACTAAATCTATAATACATAACAAAAGATATCCAAAATATAATATTTCCTTTAATGATAGATCAAATAGTAAATGGAAGCTTTTTAAAAATCAAGGAAAAAAAGGATACGATACAGCTGGTGAAGCCTCAATATTTTCAATGTTTTGGTATCAATCCAATGTTTTAGAAAAAAACATTATAGATACAAACAATTTCTGGAGGTCAGACAGTAAAAGATTCAACTCATTTAACTATACTAGTATTCCTTCAAAAGGATGGAAAGCAGATCGTATATATCCATATAAATCGGAATCTAAACTAGGATATGTTTGGCATACAGTTTGGGAGTCTAAAAAGGATGCATCAGAATTCAAAAAAGCATATATAAAAATACTAAAAGGTAATGGAGGTAAAAAGCAAAATAACACATGGGAAATTCCCGATGGAAGGTTTGAAGATTTCTTTAAAATATACAAGGATGATAACAAGGTATCGATAGTTAATGCACCAACTAGAATAGACTTGAATAATATATATACCCCCAAAAGAAATAATAAAGAATCAAAAAATTCCAGCCCTATAAAACAGGATGGATTTAGGATGTATCAAACGTTATTTATTCTACTATGTATACTGATTTTAAAAAAGATAAAATAATTATATAGGTACCTATAATTTATCGCTGTTTTTAGCTTTCTTTAGTGAGAATTCATGATTCTCACAGGGTTCTAAGTCGTTCAAAAAATCCTTATGGTATAAACAATAAGGAGTCTTACCGTCTTCCAATCTATAATAATCACAGTTTCCACAATAAATATCACCCATAGAAGACGGGTTTTTGTTTCTAGTTGTATTGTTTTTAATTATTTCAGCGTCGTTACCTCCACCACCAAAACCACTACTTTTAGAACTATTATTCCGTTTATACTGTTTAGTTTTCTTTCTTTGATTTCCGGTACTATTATCGTTTTTTGTTATATATTTTATAGATATAGGAGATTCAGGGATAGGTAATCGTATATCTAGAACTGAACGAAACAAGGAAAATAAAAATATCACAGATCCAACTGTATAAATAAGAAAAACAAGCCACGTTAAATCCACAGGATCTCCATACCACCTATTTGGATATACATAAATAAATGCACCTACACCAATAAAACAAATTACTGTTCCAAAATAAGAAAGATATTTATTTTTATTTGAAGTTGGAGTAACCAAAAATATACCTAAAAAGGAAATAGGAACTCCAATACCAGATAACACACCCCCTATACCTAACCTAGTTGTATATACGGGAGACTCAAGTAGAAAAGATCCAGCGGTTTCCGAGACCGCAATAATACCCGCCAGAAAAACTAAAAGTATACCTAAAAATAACATTCCGAAGCCTATACGTAGTTTTCTTTTCTCTTTTTTTTCACCCATTTTTCTCCGTTGATAGGCTTCGGAGAGACTTGGCATAGATAAACTATCAACCCCCCATTCAAGAGAGTTTGTGCGACATATGTCGGACAAAAAATAACATCATAACTAAGTAAGTATATCTAATGGTTACTATCTATTTAGAGTTAATGGATAATCTAAGAGCTAAATCCAAAGACACTCCCACTAAAATCTTGCCACCTTCATCATTTAAGTGATGTAGTATAGATATAGTCCCTACAAACCAATAACATCTGTAACTTTTATCGACAACTGTAACCTTTGTCATTATGTTTGTATCCAGAATAAATTCTTAGACATAATCTATACAAAATTTAATAGTGATATATTGATTAAACGATGATAAAAATCAGTAAAAAATATATAATTTATTATTTTTAGTTTTTTTCTTATCTCATTTCAGGAGGTAAAAGATCAGGTATACCCTCATCTATAGAATATATTTCATCACATTCATCACAAATAAGTTCACCTTCAATTATTTCATCTGTATCCTTATCTTGTTTCTCTATTTTAAGCTTTAATTCTCCTTTACATACAGGACAGCATAATATATCCATTAAATCTTTTTTCATCTATATAACACCTTCCTAATAAAATATCTAAACATAGTCTTAGTTAGTAGTTAAAAAACTTAAAAATATTATTTTTATTTTATATGTAACATACTATCTACACCTAAAAAAAGAAGGATATACAAACCTTCCACCATCCAAAATAGATAAAAAATCATATATACACTACTTAACGAGTGAGTTATTACTGTATATATTAGGAACTAAAAAGGTAAAGAAATAAAATTAAAAAATAAATAGATTTGGGGTTTGGCTTTAAGCTATCCTGCTAAAATGTGAAATATAGGAAAAAATAAATCCATAAAAAATAAAAATTTACTATTCATGTGTGACATTCTCTCTACTGTAAACAGTGGGGGGATTCTAGTAGGGAGGCCACCAACCCCCCCCCCTACATAATATGGAGGCCATGAAGGTCCGAGTCCGCTCGCTGACTTGAACCTAGATATAGAGCTGGAGTTCAGAGGTTGGGTCGTAGCTACACCGTCCGGGAGTTGTCACAGACACCTCTGTTACACACCAGAGGGGTTATTTCATTCCTTGTCGAAACCTCAAAACAAGATATGTGGGTTATAAACCATAAAACTGTAAGAGGGGTTCATTGTACCCCCCACCTAATGGAAATGGGGTTTTATTGCTTCCCTTACCAACCCAAAGTTAGATAATGTTTCTTAATTTAGAATATATTTTTATTAATTATAACTTGTTCTCGTTTCGGACCTACGCTTATCATATATATCGGAACATTTAGTTGTTCTTTTATATATTCTAGATATTTTCGACAATTTTTTGGTAGATCATTATAGGTATTCATTGTATTCCAGTCTGCACTCCATCCGTCAAAGCTTCGAAATATGGGGTCACATCTACCCCATTTTTCTGTATCAGCTGGCATATCCTCTATTTTTTCACCGTCCACTTCATAAGCTTCACATACTTTAATTTTATCTAGACCTTCCAATACGTCAACACTTGTTATTACTATACCTGTAAAACCATTAACTTTTGTCGCATGACGTAGCATAGGAAGATCTAGCCATCCTACTCTTCTCTTTCTACCTGTAGTTGTACCATATTCCTTACCAACTTCAATTAAATGTTCAGCAATTTCTCCGTCAAGTTCTGTAGGGAGAGGTCCTGTACCGACACGTGACAGATAAGCCTTTATAACACCAATAACTTCCTGTATCTTTGTCGGTCCTACTCCAGCACCAATAGTAGCGCCTCCAGAGATAGGATTAGAACTAGTAAGATAGGGATAAATTCCATGATCTATATCTAAAGAAGTTCCCTGAGCACCTTCAAATAGTATATTTTTTCCTTCTTCTATTTTTTCATTTATATAGCTACTTGAATTAACTACCTTATCTTTAAGTTTTCCACCATATCTACAATATTCTTCAGCTATGGGGTCAACTTCGAATTCCTCACCTACTTTTCCCCCATAGACATCCTCTAAGAGAGCTCGTTTTCTAGGTATTAAATCCTCTAATTTATTCCTTAAAGAGTTAGGCTTTAAAAGCTCATGTATACGAACCCCTCTTCTCCCTACTTTATCTTCATAACAAGGACCTATTCCTCTTCCAGTAGTACCTGCAGCTCTGTCACCTTTTATTTCTTCTTCAGCATTATCTAAAACCTTATGATAGGGCATTATTACATGAGCTCTTTCAGCTATTTTTACTTCACCATCCACTCCTCTTTTCTCCAGTTCCTCTAGCTCTTCGATGAGTACTGATGGATCTACAACACATCCATTCCCTATTACCCCTGTCTTCCCTCTTATTATTCCACTCGGTATATGATGAAGTTTGAATTTTTCATCATTTACCACTACAGTATGTCCCGCATTATTACCTCCTTGATACCTAACCACCAAGTCCGCGGACCTACAATATAAATCTACAGCCTTACCTTTTCCTTCGTCACCAAGTTGTGCACCTACTACCGCCACACCTGACATAACTAACCCTCTTTTTTTGAGTTCTCCTCCTTTAGTAACTTTCGATGGAAGTTGGGAATTTTCTAGAAAAGGCAGTAAAGACAGAAAGTCATTCATCAGTTGATGACATGAAAAACCTACTAATCAAAGAAATAGAGGAAGGAAAAGAAGACCCATCCGGATGTATAGTTGCCCAGAAAGGAAGTGGAAAACCACATGTAATTTTCAATACACACATGGATACTGTACCACCTCCATTACCATTTAAGAGAGATAATGGGATAATCCGAGGTAGAGGATCATGTGATGCTAAGGCTAGTCTAACTGCAATGGTATATGCCTTCATCAACTCAAACCCTAACCATAAACTAACACTGGTAGTATCTCCAGACGAAGAGACAGAATCAGAGGGTATCTATAGATTTCTAAATCAACGAAGTATAGACGGTGAAATGGCTATTATAGGAGAACCAACTAGCTTAGATATATGTAATTCAGCTAGAGGAAGATTCGAATTTATAGTCGAAATAGTAGGAGAAGGAGCGCATGCAGCTACAGGAGGGACTAACTCAGTAAATTGTGCCGCTGAAGCTATAAAATCAATAGACAAAATTAAAGGAACAACTATAACAAATTTAGAAGCTGGAGAAGCAAGAAACAGAGTACCAGAAAAAGCAAAGTTATTAATAGATACAAGAGGTCATATAAGTTCAGATCAATTTTTGAAAAAAATTAAAAGATCTATACAACATATAAAATGTAGTACTAATGTAAACCTTATAGAAAGACCTGCACCATTTCTAGAAGCTTTCGAAACCCCCAAAGACGAAAAAATAATTAAATTACTGTCAAAATCTATGGAATCTATAAATATATCCCATAATGTTCGTTCATTTAAAGCAGCCACAGAAGCATCCTATTTTTCTTCATATATGCCTACAGTTGTATTCGGACCTGGAGATATAGAAGTAGCACATTCTAAACATGAAAAAATCAAGATAGATGAGGTGAAAAAAGCAGGAAAAATACTTCTAAGCTTTTTAAGAACACCAAAAAACCACTAAGGTCAAGTATTATAAAAAACTCAAGAGAATACCTCCACCTCAGTCCAGCAAAATACTAATAGGTTTAAATAAAACTCTAAGGTTTACTCCAAAGAAATCTTCACTAAAACTGTATATTTACAGAATCTGTCCTGTGAAATCACTATTTTTTAAACTACTTAATCAAAGATAATTAGAGATAAAGCTCCACAACCAATATAGATCTTTTTCCTTTTTTCTTTAGTATTAAACAAATTTATAGGTCTCTAAGTTTTGTGGAGGTATTGTACGTATTCTAAGTCTTTTATGAAGTGAGGAAGCTAGTTCTTTAGTGTTTGATTCATCTCCATGTACTGTAAATATTTTGTTTGGATGAGGGTTCATTTCTTCTACGAAATCCAAAAGTTCTTTTCTATCACCATGACCTGAAAATCCTTCTACTCTATATACATCCATATTTATTTTGACACTTTCACCAGTAACTCGTACCTCATCTCGTCCAGACTGTATTCTTCTACCTAAGGTGTGAGGAGCTTGATATCCTACAAAAGCTAAAGAGTTAGAAGAAGCAGGTCCTAAATTTTTGAGATGTTCTATAACAGGTCCTCCTTCCATCATACCATTAGTAGCCAAGACTATGCCTTCATCTATTTGGTCTCTTTCACCGTTCTCTACAGTCTTGAAAAAGTCAGCTGTGAAGGGGCTTTTGTCATTAAAGATGCGTTCATTTAGTTTTTCATTTAAAAATTCTGGATAGGCTGTATGTATAGCTGTAGCCTCTTCTATCATTCCATCTAGATACACAGGCATTTCTGGTATCCTATTTTTACGTACAGCTTCTTCGAGTACAACCATTATTTCTTGCGAACGACCAACTGAGAATGTAGGTATCAGTGTTACTCCACCTTTATCATTTGTTTTATTAACTATATCTACAAGCTCTTTTTCTGCTTTGGACCTTTCAGGTTGGTTATCATTTTTTCCTCCATATGTAGATTCAAGGAAGAGTGTTTCTAGTCTAGGAAAATCATTAGAGGCCCCATCTAACAATCTAGTTTCCGTATAATGTATATCACCACTAAATGCTACGTTATGAAGTCCTTCACCAATATGGAAATGGGCTACTGCGCTTCCTAATATATGTCCAGCATTATGGAAAGTTAGTTTAATATCTGGTGAAATATCTGTTACGTCACCATAATCTAAAGGAATAGTATGTTTTATAGCTTCACGTACAAATTCACTTTGGTAAGGTTTTTCACCTTCTTTAACAGCAATATCTATATAATCAAGTTGTAATAAAGCTGCGAGATCCCTAGTAGGTTCAGTAGCATATACAGGTCCTTCATATCCATATTTATATAAAAGAGGTATGAAAGCAGAGTGATCAAGGTGAGCATGTGTTAATACTACTGCATCAATTGAGTCTAAAGGAACAACTTCAGGAACTTGTAGATAAGGAACTTCATCACTCCCTGGCTTATCACCGCAATCTATTAATACACGTGTTTCTGGAGTGGATAAAAGGAAAGCAGCTCGACCAACTTCCTGACAACATCCCAGCATGGTAGTTCTAACCCATTGTTCATCAGTTCTTTTTCCTCTGTGTATTTTTTTACCTTCTTCTCGTAGAAATTCCCGTCTTTCCTCTCTTTCTTCTTCCAGAAAACTTCTTATTTGTTTAACTGTTTTAGACGCTACTGGAGGAGCTCTAAATACATCTGCTGTCCATCCTATCTCTTTAGCTATTTCACGTAGAGTTTCACCACCTCTACCTATAACTAACCTAGGTTTTTCCGCTTTAATTATTACTTCACCGAGGTTTTTATTAAAATTATATTCCTGGATTCCCGCTTCATCAGGGACAATTTTTTCAATTTTATTTTTTGCTTTTCCCTCACCTAGTAGTGAATTTGGATCAGGTCGTATCTTTATCCTTTTTCTAAGTTGTCTAGCGAGATCATGAACTATTTCTCCATCACCTAAAAATTTTCTTGGATCACTTGTATATATAACTAGTTCAGGACCTTCATATTCTACTTTAGTTATATTTATTGATTTAGGAGTCTCATTTTTTACTTCTTCTTCTATTTCCTCCAGCTCCAGCCCTTGGTCTCCCATCAGCCTAAATACTGCTCTATCTCAGAATCTTCAACTCTCTCAAAACCTTTCTCGGTTATTATAGCCAAAGTTATACCGTCTCCACTTGCTGTATCCCTTTCCATTGCACTTTCTACTGACTTAACTGCTAATAATTTAGCATCTTCAAAACTCATGTTTTCTTCATATCTATCTTCTAAAACTCCATATGCCATGGTAGATCCACTACCTGTAGAAGCATATTTTTCCTCCATAGCTCCACCAGACGGATCCAAGGTGAAAATAGGAGGTTCTTCATCAACGCCACCTAGAAGTGGAAGAGCAAAGAAAAAGAAAGATCTCATTATATTACTACCCATACTAGCTAAGGCTTCTATAGATATTGATTTCCCTCTCCTTTTTTCATATAGATTTGATTCAACTCTAAGAGTTTTAGCTAAGTTTTGTCCATCACCAACAATACCACTTATTGTTATAGCTGAGAAATCTGTTATTTTATATACTTTCTCTGCAGTTTTACTGGCAATAAGATTTCCCATGCTAGCTCTTTTCTCAGTTGCTAATACGACTTCATTCTCAGTTGTGATTCCAACAGTAGTAGTTCCTTTAGCCGACTGTTTTTTTACATCCTGACTATAATTCGTATCCATAAGGAAAGTGTAGGGAATGTTAGATTTGAGGATATTTAAAGGTTCCTTCATACAAAGGTTTCATCCCACAAAAGTTTTCTCGCTGAACACTTATATTGTATTAGTGATTGGAAAAATAATAGTATTATTTATATTAATGCCTCTATTAGAAATTTCTCTACTACTTTTTATATCAGAAAAGATAGGGGCTATAAACACAATAGCTATAATAGTTCTTACTGGAATTATAGGTGGTTTTCTAGCTAAAAGAGAAGGAATAAAAACATTAAGAACTCTCCGTTATAGAGGTGGTAATAATAAACCTATACCCAAAGAAATAGCGGATGGAATATTAATACTTATTGGAGGTGTATTTTTGTTAACTCCCGGAATAATAACAGATATTATTGGTTTTATATTTCTCATACCTTTCACAAGACCTATAGCCCGTAAATTCCTTAGAGCTTATATCGATAAAAAATCCGGAAAAAATATTTTGTATTATGAATCAAAGATAAAGTAAATTATGTATAGAAGCTTACGGATGGATGTTTAATCTTATAAGCTTAGTTCCCTTTTTGCCAACTGTTACAATTATTGGAATATTTATACTGGTGCTCTCAGGAAAAAAAGAAAAATCTAAGATATTCTTTATAACTATGGTTTCAGTTGGATTAATAGGGCTATCTTTAAAGAGAATAATACATTCACCTCGCCCATGTGCTACATTATGTAGAGAAACAAGCTTATTTTATAACTTCAATTATGGTTCTTTTCCGTCAGTACATGCAATGTCTTCATTTGCCCCAATACCTATATTTCATAAAACATTCAAAAATTATTTTATCACAGCAACCTTATTTTTATTTGGTATATTAGTTTCATATTCCCGTATATATATTGGGGTTCACTATCTAAAAGATGTTTTAGCAGGAAGTATTTTAGGTCTAGGAATATCATCGATAATCCTATTAGTCGCCAAGAAGTTAAAATTCAATAACGAGGGACAATAAAATCTAAAAGTAGGGCCAGTAGCTCAGAAGGTGGAGCGCTCGCCTGATAAGCGAGAGGTCCGCGGTTCGAATCCGCGCTGGCCCATAATTTTATCTAAAACCTCATAAACCACCTATAAATATCCTAACAGATAAACTATGTTTTGTATATAAAGAAAATTAAAAATAATAAAATGGAGTTAGGTGAGTTCGCCGATAAGGTGGAAGAAATAGAAAAAGAAGATGAAGACCTGAAAAAAATAACCAAGACAGCACACTTATTGAACAGTTCACAGGATCAAGTAGAAAAATCTGCACGGTTTATACAAGGAAGAGTTTTTCCTGCTTGGGATCAGAGAAAATTAGATATAGGACCATCACTTCTATATAAGTCTCTTTCTTTATCTAGTGGAATAAGTGAAAAAGAGATAGAGGAATTGGTAAAAGAGAAGGGAGGAGTAGGAGAAGCTGCAGAGTCATTAGAAACTAGACAACAGACGTTAGTCCAGAAAACACTTACATTAGAATCATTACAAAAAGGATTAGAGAAAATATCTAGAGTTGAGGGGGAAGGAAGCGAAAAAAAGAAAGTTCGTATTTTAGCTGATTTTTTTTCCGGATGTGATAAGTTAGCTAAAAAATATCTAGCTAGATTGGTTTTGGGTAAAATGAGAGTAGGAGTTGGAGAGGGTACTGTAAGAGATGGTATAGTTGAGGCATTTGAAGTATCTAAAAACTCTGTGGAGAGAGCATTGATGGTTACAAATGATTCCGGTAGAGTAGCTAGGGTGGCCAAAGACAAAGGTGAAAACGGATTAAAAGATCTTAAAATAAAGATAGGCAGGCCTGTAAAGCCCATGTTAGCACAAGAAGGTGATATAGATTCAATAATTGAGGATATAGGAAGTAAAGATGGAAAAGTAGCTGTTGAATGGAAAATCGATGGAGCAAGATTACAGATACATAAAAAAGGAAATAACGTAATGTTGTATTCACGTAAGTTAGAAGAAGTAACTGAGGCTCTACCTGATATAGTAAAATTTGTTAATAACAAAATAGAAGATGAAGAAGTTATTATAGATTCTGAAGTAGTTGCGATAAATAAGGAAAATAATGAACCGCTACCGTTTAAGGAAGTAATGAAACGTTTTAGAAGGGAATATAATATTGAGGAGATGAGTGAAGAAATAAATCTTAACTTATATTCTTTTGATATTTTATATAAAAACTCCAAGGAATTAATTGATCTTCCTCTAAAAGAAAGATATAAAGAACTTGATTCAACTATTTCAAAAACTCCAAACCGTGCTATAACCGAGAATATTGAAGAAATAAAAAGAATAGAAAAAGAAGCTCTTGAATCAGGACATGAAGGAGTATTAGTTAAAAATCTTAATAGTAAATACACCCCAGGTAGAAGAGGTAAAGACTGGTTAAAATTCAAACCAGAACCAGAAAATCTAGATCTAGTTGTAACAGGGGGTGAATGGGGAGAAGGAAGAAGATCAGGAGTAGTAGGAAGTTTCTTATTAAGCGCTCAAACTGAAGGAGAACTAAAAACAGTTGGTAAGGTAGCAACAGGTTTTACAGATAAGGAACTAGAAGAAATGACTGAAAAATTTAAATCCTTGATAGAAAAAGAAGAAGGTAAAGAAATTTCCTTTAGTCCAAAAATAGTATTCCAAGTAGGATTTGAAGAAATACAAGAAAGCTCTAAATATTCAAGTGGATATACTATAAGGTTTCCTAGGTTTTTAGATATTAGGGAAGACTTAGGAGTAGAAGACGCTGACACAGTACAAAGAATAGAAAGGCTATATCAAAAGTACTAAAAATATTTTTACAATTATGGGGCGTCTTCTTTGCTGTGGGTGTCGTGGTTTCTAGTAGGTCTATTGGTTTATACAGGCATTGTAGGTTATGGTGGGCTTCATGCTATTCTCTAGGTTGTTTTTTGCATCCAGAGAATGGAATTAGGTCATAGTTAAGTGGTTTTGGGTTGTGTCACAACAATCCCATGCTTTAAGTAAAGATCCTTATCTCAGACCAGCTAAAAGCCTACCTACACAATACCATAACCTCAATATAAAAAAATAAAAACAAACCCATCCATTCCCCTAAAACAAAGAAATCACTACCCACCCCCCATACAAACCCACAAAAAATAAAATATTTTTATTTGATTTATTCTTTACAGAACAATAGATTATAAGTACATTCGGTTAAAGAATTGAATATATATTCAATGAGTTATAATGGGAAATACAGGATTCTAGCTGTAGATGGAGTTGTGTTCTTAAATGATAAAATCATATTGTTAAAAAGAAATCATCCACCATTTGAAGGATATTGGGTGCTTCCAGGCGGTATTGTAGAACAAGGTGAAACTGTCAAGGAAGCAGTTAAAAGAGAAGTACACGAAGAAATAGGTATAAAAGTAGAAGTTAATGAATTTATAGATCTGTATGACGATCCTGATAGAGATGAAAGAGGGAATATAAGTGCTTCATATATCTGTAAAAGAAAGGAAGGCAAACCAACTGCAAGAGAAGAAGCATACGAAGTGGATTGTTTTAGTCTAGACTCACTTCCAGAACTTGGATTCGACCATAAAAAGATAATTAAAGACGCTGCTTCCATTTATTTATAGAGTATTTTTAATATACGAGATGATCTAGTATCAACTATCCAATTATAAGGTATATACGCTGGTTTTCGTATAGGTAAAAAATTGTTTATAGGTTTTTTCCGGATATATTTCAGTTTTTAAGCAATTTTTGATTTTTAAAGCTATATCAATATTTAGATAAGGGCAAAAAATATATACAGAGTCAATGAAGCTTCATGAGTTTGAGGCTAAAAGAGTTTTAGAGGGTTCAAGTGTCCCTATACCAGAAGGAGTAGTTGTAGGTTCTCCTAAAGAAGCTAGAGAAGCTGCTGAAAAATTAGGGCAAGTAGCAGTTAAGGCACAAGTACATATAGGAGGTAGAGGTAAAGCTGGAGGTATAAAGATAGCATCATCTCCAGATGAAGCTGAAAAGGCTGCTGAAGAAATTCTATCTAAAGATATAAAAGGAGAGAAAGTACGTAAACTCCTAGTAGAAAAAGCATTAGATATAGATCAAGAGCTGTATTTAGGTGTTACAACTGATAGGGAAAATGGAAAACCAGTTGTAATAGCTTCCTCTGAAGGAGGAGTAGATATAGAAGAAACAGCTGAAGAAAGACCGGAAGCTATTGCTCGTAATATAATAGATCCTGTATATGGTCTACAACCTTATCAAGCAAGAGAAGTAATATATCAAGCAGATTTTTCTAAAGAGATAGTAAGAGGGGCTTCTTCTATTTTATCTTCTATATATAAAATATGGGATGAAAAAGATGGAGAAGAAATAGAGATAAATCCTCTTATATATAGTAAAAATGATGGGTTAATAGCTGCAGATGCAGTATTAAAGATAGATGATTCAGCATTGTATAGACAAGACCTTAAACAATTTAAAGAATCAACAGAAAACACAAAAGACGGAATTGAAGGTAAGGCTGCAGAAGCAGGTCTAGACTATGTAAGTTTGGACGGCAATATAGGTATAATAGGAAACGGTGCTGGACTAGTTATGGCTACATTAGATCTAGTTGATAAATATGGGGGAAAACCAGCTAATTTCTTAGATGTAGGAGGAGGAGCTGGACCTGAAAGCGTTTCAAATGCCTTAAAGTTAGT
Source organism: Halobacteriales archaeon (assembly GCA_018609935.1). The sequence continues at coordinate 31,327 of JAHENH010000157.1, forward strand.
TTTTGAAGATCCTAGTGTAGATTCAGTACTCTTCAATGTTTTTGGAGGTATAACTAGATGTGATGAAGTCGCTGAAGGTATAAACAATGCTCTTCCAGAAGATATACCTAAACCCATGATTGTAAGGCTTGTTGGAACTAATGAAAGAGAAGGAAGGAAAATACTAGATAAAAGAATTAAGACAACAAATAATTTTGATGATGCTGTTAAAAAAGCAGTAGATATGGCAGCAAATACATAGAAACAAAGATTTAAACTAATTTAAATATCGATACCTTAAAAGATTTAGACGATTGAAAGATCTTAAACTACCGTGAGGTTAATCACGGAAATAAAAAATAATATAAATATGAGTATATTTGTTGATGAAGATACTCGAGTAGTTGTGCAGGGTATTACAGGTGAAGAAGGAAGTTTTCATACAGAGTTGATGAAAGAATATGGAACCAATATAGTCGCAGGAGTTACTCCTGGTAAAGGAGGGGAAGAAATATTAGGTATCCCAGTATACGATACCGTAAGAGAAGCTGTAAATAGAGAAGACGCTAACACTTCAGTTATTTTTGTCCCTCCTGCTTTTGCATCTGACGCAATAATGGAAAGCCTAGATTCTGAACTAGATCTTGTAGTAGCCATCACAGAAGGAATACCGGTTCAAGATATGATGAAAGTAAAAAAAAGAACCAGAGAAGTTAATACAAGACTAGTAGGCCCTAACTGTCCTGGTATCATATCTCCTAATAAATCAAAAGTAGGAATAATGCCTGGTGAAGTATTCGAGAAAGGAAACATAGGATTAGTATCCAGATCAGGAACACTAACATATGAACTAGTAGACTCTCTAACAGATAGAGATATAGGACAAAGCACCATTGTAGGTATAGGCGGGGATCCAATAATAGGAACAGACTTTGTGGATGTTCTTGAAAACTTTGAAGATGATAAAGATACAAAAGCGACAGTCTTACTAGGAGAAATAGGAGGATCTGCAGAAGAAGAAGCTGCAGAATGGATAAAAGAAAATTCATCAAAACCAGTAGTTGGATTCATAGCAGGTAGAACAGCACCACCAGGAAAAAGAATGGGGCATGCAGGAGCCATTGTTAGTGGAGACACAGGAACAGCGGAAACAAAAGTAAAAGCCCTTGAGGACGCAGGTATGAGTGTAGCTGATACACCTTCTGAAGTAGCTAAAAAAATAGAGGAATTAGTCTAATCTAATAATAAAGAAACACAAAAAACCCCCCTTATTTTTTACCTAATTTTCTGTTAATTAAATAGTTCTTCTACAAATTTTTTTGGACTGAATCTTTCAAGATCACTATAATCTTCACCAGTACCTAAAAACAGAATAGGTTTTCCTATGGAGTATACTATTGAAACAGCTGCACCTCCTTTAGCGTCCGCATCAACTTTTGTAAGAATAATACCATCTATCCCAATTGAATCGTTAAATTGTTTTGCTCTCTTTATAGCATCCTGTCCAGCTATACCTTCATCAACAAATAAAGTAAGATCTGGTTCAACTACTCTTTCTATTTTAGAAAGCTCATCCATTAGATCATTAGATGTATGAAGACGTCCAGCTGTATCCCCTAGAACTACATCTATATTTTTTGCTTTTGCATGTTCAACAGCATCATAGAGTACTGCTGCAGGATCCCCTCCTTTTTCATGTTTTATAATTTTTTTATCCAGGTTGGAAGCATGTTGTTCAAGTTGTTCATTTGCTCCAGCTCTGAATGTATCTCCATTAGCAAGTACGCTACTGAATTCTTTTTCCTCCAGTCTTTTAGCTATTTTCGCTATAGTTGTTGTTTTACCAACCCCGTTTACACCAGCAAATATTATCACAATAGGTTTATCAGAATTCTCTATATATTCATCAAAATCTATACCATCAACTGAAAGAAGATCAAGTATTGAATCTTTAAGTGCTTCTTGCGCTATATTTCCAACAGATGATCTCCACCCTCTTCTCTCCCCTACCAATCTATTTTCAACACCATCTAGTATCTCTTCTGCGGCTTCAACAGATACATCACTAGATATCAATGAAAACTTAAGTTCTTCTAAAGGATCCTCTAGATTCTCACTATCAATTGAGAAAGGTTTTCTTACCTTTTCTCTAACACCAGTTGTTTCTTTTTCCTCTTTTTTTATGTCCGAACTACTTTCTATTTCTGATTCCTCTTTAACACTTTCCTGTTTTTCTGTATCTTCTTTTTCCTCTAGATCCTCTTTTTGCTCTATGTCATCTATATCTTCTTTAAAGTTTTTTAGTTTCTTTTTTAGTGAATCAAACATTTATCTAAGATGTTGAAAGGTTAAGGTTGTTTCCCGCTAATATCTTCTTATTTTAAATTTATCTCTGTTGTTGGGTTCTCTCTTGTACTTTTCTTTCTATTTGTTGAAGCTCTTTTTTTCTTTCTTCAATTTCTTCTTCTGCCTCCTTTTTAGCTTCTTTTAATCTTTCAGATCTTTCATTAAGTTTATCTATTGCCCCACTCCTCCCCATCTCCAAACTTACACCTGCACCAACTCCAACAGTTACATCTTCGATATTTTCTACTTTAGCTGATATATAAGTCTCGGCTCCAAGTGGTACTAATATTTCAGAATCATCTTCTAAATTTTCCAAAGACTCTACCGCATTTTCACATCCCTCTATACTAGCTTGTATTTCTCCTACAGCCTGCTGTAACTCTTTAAGTTGCTCTCCAAGCTGTTCATATTGCTGACTAAGCCTTGCAACCTCTTCATCTCTATTTGCACTCATTGATCGGTTTTCCTTCTGAAACTATAAGAAACCTACGTCAAAAATTAAACAAAAAAATTTTTGCATGATTTAAGAAAAACCCAATCCATTCATATAGATATAGGTTTTAAAATAGAAAATTCTCTAAAAACTACTGTAGTGACAAAAAATATTAGCTATAACAAGTAGGGTCTTTTATATTAGCATTTTTGAAGGCTTTCTTTCTTTCTGAACATTTATTACAGGATCCACAATGTTCCCCATTAGTTGGTTGTATACAAGAGAATGTTTTATCTAATGGAACGTTTTGTTGAAAACCCTTCTCTATTATTTTACTTTTTTTATTTCCTCTATATGGTGTATTGATCTCTATGCTATGATCAAGTCCCTGACTTAAAGACCTAGAGAGAGAAGAGAAAAAAGAGGATTTAGCATCTGAAAAAGGAGCATCTAGTGTACCTAAATATACTTTTTGTATATTATTTAAGGAACAAAATAAAGCTGTTTTGGACAACAAAAGTATATTTCTCCCAGGTAGTTCTACAGCTGAATCCTCTGTATTTTCCCCAGGTACTTCTTCACCTGTCAAGCTCCAGTGATCCGAATAGATATCTTCTACTGGTATATTAAAAGTTTTCAGATCTAAATTTAAGTCACTTGTAAGTTTTTTTACATATTTAACTTCTGTATCTTCCCAGATATATCCGCTTTTTATATATATTGGAGATACAGAAAACTTAGAGGAAAGCTCATATAAAAGAACAGAAGACTCTATACCGCCACTAACTAATATAGATACTTCTTCCATTTTATCAATATTTTAAATTAATTAATAATTAATTCTTTTTATATATAAAATAGGTAAAGATAGAATATATTCTAGGTTCAGTTTTTCATCTCATCAAATAGTATTTTGTATATTCAAGAAGTCCTTAACGTCTCTAGAAACAATGATTAGACATGAATATTGATGGATCCAAAGTACTTGTTACAGGTGGAGCTAAAAGAGTTGGTAGATCAATAGCTTTAAAATTCGCTGAAAAAGGAGCAAAAGTATCGATTACGTATAGAACTAGTGAAAAAGAGGCTAATGAAACGCTAAAAATAATGAGAAAATCTGGCGCATCCGAAGCTAAAATTATTAATATAGATCTTAGAGATCTTGATCAGATAAAACAAACAATAGAGGAAGTAAAAAATGATTTTAATGGACTAGATATACTGGTTAATAATGCAGCAATATTCTATAAAACACCTCTAAGAGATGTAGATGAAGACGACTGGAAAACAATATTAAACACTAACTTGAAAGCTCCGTTTTTTTGTTCTCAAAAAGCTATTGAAGCTATACTAGAAACAGGAGAAGGCAAGGGAATCATAATAAATATAGCAGATTGGAGTGGTGAACGCCCATATATAGATTATCTTCCCTACTGTATTTCAAAAGCAGGAATTATAGCTTTGACAAAAGGGCTTGCTAAAGAATTAGCTCCAAGTATAAGAGTAAACGCAGTTTCTCCAGGCCCAGTGGCTTTTCCACCCGATCTTTCTAACGAAGAAAAAAACGAGATAATAGAAAACACACCACTAGGTAAAGGAAGCCCTGAATATATTGCAGATACAGTAACATTTCTTGTGGAAAATGAATTTATGACTGGGTCAGTTATACCGGTAGAAGGTGGACGCTTAATATCGTGATTTATACCACAGCTTAATCTACATCCATTCATGGTGAGAGAGGTTCTCGCTTAAAAGTTAAGTCCTTTAAAATAGATGTTATGTCCTTACTTTTTTAGATGGAATTACAATATATATTTATGTATAATATAACAAAGGAAATCGAATTTTGTTATGGACATCGTTTAATGAACTATGATGGCCCATGTAGCCGTGTCCACGGTCATAATGGAAAGGTAGAAATAGAAGTATCGGGTGAAAGTCTTGATGAAAGAGGTATGGTAAAAGATTTTTCAGTGATAAAAAAAGAAATAAAAAACTGGATTGAAGAAGAAATAGATCATACTATGTTGTTAAGAGAAGATGACCCATTAGTTGATGTATTTAAAAAGCAAGGCGAACCTTTTTATTTAATGTCTAAAAATCCTACTGCTGAAGCTATAGCTGAACTTATTTATAAGTTTGCCGCAAAAAAATATCCTGTATCTAAAGTAACTCTCTGGGAAACTTCTACATCTAATGCAACATATATTCCATAGCTGTAATCCGAATATTTGTTAATGTATCTATAAACCAAAAGAAATAGAATGACGATTTCACTTTATTAAGATTTTAATTGTATTAGATAGTACAGAAAGTAGAATTTTTTGTAATATATACTGATGTATTTAGATGAGAAACAGTAGATTTTAGCGGTATCAATTCTTCTATGCGATAAATGGGACGCAGAGAGCAGATGGTGGAGAAATGTGTAGAGTTGATGAGAACTCCTGATAATATACGGAATATAGGTATAGTGGCTCATGTTGATCATGGGAAGACAACACTCACGGACAACTTATTAGCTAAAGCTGGTATTATATCTGAGGAATTATCTGGAGAACAACTTTTTATGGATACAGCAGAAGATGAACAAGAGAGAGGTATAACTATTGATGCCGCTAATATTTCGATGGTGCATGACTATGAAGATAGCGATTATCTTATAAATCTTATTGACACTCCAGGCCATGTAGATTTTGGAGGTGATGTTACAAGGGCGATGAGAGCTGTAGATGGTGCTATAGTTGTTATAGATGCAGTTGAAGGAGTTATGCCCCAAACGGAAACAGTATTGAGACAGGCTCTACGTGAAGGTGTAAAGCCTGTATTGTTTGTTAATAAGGTTGACAGGTTAATAAATGAGCTAAGAGAAGGTCCGGAAGAACTTAAACGAAGATTAACCAAGGTAATAGCTGAAGTAAATGAATTAATAAGAAATCTAGGTGAAGAAGAATGGAAAGTAGAAGTAGATGATGGAAGTGTAGCATTTGGAAGTGCATTATACGGATGGGCAGTAAGCGCGCCATCTATGAGTCAAAGTGGTATAGGGTTCGAAGAAGTCTATGAATATAATGAAAGTGGAGAGGAGGGAGTTAAAAAATTAGCCAAAAAATCACCACTACATACAGTAGTTTTAAACATGGTTGTTAGGCATTTCCCCAATCCACTAGACGCTCAAAAACGTAGAATACCAATAATCTGGAGAGGTGATGCAGAAAGTAATATAGCACAAGACATGATCGAAGTGGATCCTGATGGAGATACAGTCTTTATGGTAACCGATATTTCAGTTGATGAACATGCAGGTGAAATAGCTACAGGAAGACTCTTTTCTGGAAGAATAAAGAAAGGAGATAAACTCGATGTTTCGGGTACTGCTCAAAAAGAAAGGATACAAAGTGTAGGTATATTCATGGGTGATGAAAGAGAAGAAGTAGAAGAAGTACCAGCAGGCAATATAGCAGCAGTCACAGGTCTTAAAAAAGCCGTTGCAGGTTCTACAGTATCCAGTAACGAAATGACTCCCTTCGAATCAATAGAACACATCTCAGAACCAGTTGTTACTGTAGCAGTAGAAGCTAAAGAAATGGACGACCTGCCTAAACTTATAGAGGTTTTAAGACAGGTGTCAAAAGAAGACCCAACAATAGATGTACAGATCGACGAGGAAACTGGCGAACACCTAATATCAGGTATGGGAGAACTACATCTCGAAGTAGTAACAGATAGAATAGAAGAAAACAAAGGAATACCAGTAGAGACAAGTGAACCTATAGTTGTCTATAGGGAAACAGTAAAAAGTGAAAGCGATACAAAAGAAGGAGTATCACCAAACCGACATAATAGATTTTACCTAGAGGTAGAACCTCTATCAGAAGACATAGTTGAGGTCCTAAAAAGAGGTAAAGCTACAATGGACCAACCTGAAAAAGAAAGAAGAAAAGCCTTAGAAGAAGCAGGAATGAACAAAGACGACGCAGGAAATATAGTAGACATAAAAAATAGTAATATTCTTGTAGATTCAACTAAAGGAATACAGTTCCTACGTGAAACAATGGAACTAATAGAACAAGGATTTCAAGAAGCCGCAGAATCAGGCCCATTAGCTGGAGAACCCACCCAAGGAGTTCTAGTTAGACTTGTAGATGTTAAACTACATGAAGACGCTGTACACCGAGGCCCCGCACAAGTTATTCCAGCAACACGGAGAGCCATACACGAAGCAATGATAGACTCAGAAGTACATCTTTTAGAGCCAGTACAAGACGTATATATAGAAACCCCGCCAGAATATATGGGTCAAGCGTCGGGTGAACTACAGGGAAGAAGAGGAAGAGTAGACGAAACTAAAGAAGAAGAAGGAATCATAGTAATAGAGGGTAGAGCACCAGTTGCAGAACTATTTGGTTTCTCTTCATCTATGAGGAGTGCAACAGAAGGAAGAGCAACATGGAATGTTGAAAATGCTGGATTCGAAGCATTACCCCCAAACCTACAGAAAGAAACAGCCATAGAGATCAGGTCAAGAAAAGGAATGAAAGAACAAATACCAGAAGGACTTAATTTCTTATAGACTAAAAAATATCTATTTTTAATAAATATATTAAAATTCTTTTTTATATATTTAATCCGTTATTTATCTAAATAAATTATATATTTTATCTCAGTTTTTCCGTAATTATTAATTAATTAGAGTTTTCTGCTGGTGCTTTCATTTCATCTATTTTACAAATTAATACTCCTTCAGTCTGATCCTTTCCATCTACAGTACCTCTAATTACAAGACGGGAGATAGGTGTAGGGCCTATTTCTATTTCATCTCCTTCTCTAAATGATCTTATTTCTCCTTCCCCCCTTATTTCTGCACGACATAAAGAAGGATGGTGTACACTTGTTAGATCTACTTCCACTACATTTGCATCTATCTTTTTACCATTTCTAAGTAAAGGTACAGATGCTGATTCATTCATTTCTTCTATATCTAATGATTCATAGGCCTCAGTTGTAGGTTTATATCCACCTTTTGGACCAGGGATTCCTTCAACCAGTCCAAGTGCTTTAAGCGATTGCATTTGGTTTCTAACAGTACCTGGGCTTCTACCCGTTCTTTCAGCTATTTCCCTACCCTTTACAGCTTTTTCTTCCCGTCCAAAAATATCCACAAGAGTTTTTAATACTTCCCTTTGACTGGATGAAAGTTCAATCTCAGGCATGTTTAGATATAAAATTATCAATACTTATTAAAATTATGGCTTCGTTGGGCTTTTATTGTTTGAGGACAAAACCTACCAAGAGCGCTGGTGGTCTAGTGGTATGACTAGGGCCTTCCAAGCCCTCAACGCGGGTTCAAATCCCGCCCAGCGCAACTACTAGATGGATTTTTTTATTATATATATGATAAATTTATTTACTAATATACATTAAAAATTATATATAATATGAAATACTGTTCATCTGATAAATTATAATTAATTCCGTTATTTTAGTTAATCATCACGCTGTGACGGGTGAGATACAGGGTCGTCATCATATCTACTAGAGAAATATTCTTGCATTATCTGTATTGAGGTATCTTCTCTTTCCTTTCTTTCCTCAGGTGTTATTTCCTCACAACCTTCAGGTATTTCCCTATCTCTATTGGTGAAATATCCTTCAGGAGCAACCCAATCGTGATAAAAATCAGGATTATTATCTTCAATCAAGGTTATTGCAACTTTCGCCCCATGGCCAGCAGAAACTATCGCTTGATGATAATCATAAGCAATACGGCCAGCAGCATATAAATTTTCTACAGAACTTCTACCTTTCCCATCTGTGGAAATAAATGTCTTTGAACCTTCCTCGAAGATATCAACACCCAGGCCTTCAAGAAAAGAAGTATCACTCCAAGACGCAATAAGTAAATAGGTAGTCGAAACACTATCCCCATCTCTTTTATTAACTACAAATTCATCACCTCTACGTTTTATATCTTCTACAAAACCTTCATCATAACTGCATCCATTTCTTTTAGCTTGGTCTAAACCCATATGTAAAAAAAGTCTAGAATTAACTCCAGCCGGAAATCCTAGATAGTTCTCAAGATGAGCATTCCTCTTTAAAATAGAAGCTCCATGCTCTAAAATTAGAGTGTCAAGATCAGCACGCCCAGTAAATATCCCAGCTGAAAGACCCGACGGCCCTCCACCAATTATTATAACATCATAATCTGACATCAAATAGTAATATATCCTTGTTGTTTATTCCTTTTAAGAAAAAACAAAAATATAGAAATATACTATATTTTTAGTTTTTTACCCATATTCTTCAAGTCCTCTTTGCACCGGGTTTTTTATAGTTTTTCCCGAAGGTGCCACCATACACAGTTCACCATTTGAGAATATCTGTCCTTTAACAGATTCTATTTTCCCTTTGAACCTTCCTTTCCTATAAAGATTTTTACATATCAATCTAGGATATATAGTTTCATCGGATGGTGAAACAATATCTTGTATTTTATTTTCTATCCCTATATCTTTAAGGGTGTCTTTAAGACTGTTTTTAGGTCTTTGTAATTTTTTTTCTTTTCTAATCTTTTGTTTTATTCCTTTTTCAGATAGCTCTTTTTCTTTTTTCAAAGCTTGTTTTGAAGACAATTCACTATAAATTTCTACTGCTTTATCAGCTCCTTGTTCTATCCATCTTCTTTTTATTTTTTTAGATCTCGTAACTCCTACTTTTATTTCACTTCCACATTGAGCCATATATACACTAAAATCCGCATCGACTCCAGCTTTCTCTCTTCCTTCTATATATCCAGTATAAATATCGTTTTGTCTACAATATCTACATTGATATCCACAATCTAGTTTTTTAAATCTGGGACAAGGTTTTCTATTCCCTATATCAGCTATATATCCTATGCATCTTCTTTCATCAGAGATTTCAAATTCTAATAGTTTACCTATATCTAATTTTTCATAGTTAAAATCATTAAATGATGTAGTTAGTAATATTGCAGTCCACTTACCAGAGTTATCTTTACTCCAAGATATTTTTACAATAGCCCTCATTTAATCGTTAACAAATTATAGATATATAAATAATAGTAGTTATTGCGATGTTTTTTGATCTAGCATATCTTTTTTTATTAATTTAGAACTTCGATTTTTAAAATCCCCATATCCACCTCCTCCTGGAGTTCTTATTTCAACGGTACTTCCTTCATCTATTTTTATAGTTGTTTTAGAACTTATCTTGTTTTCATCTATAAAGTTTCTACCTTTTTTACCGTTATTCCCTTTATTTCTACCTTTTGGAGCTACAGATCTTCTTTCTGTTAATAATGAAACAACAGCATTGTCTTTAACTGTAATAGCTCTTTTTAGCCCGAGCCCTCCTCTGTATTTACCTAACCCACCACTATTTTCTCTAAAAGAATACTCTTTTACTTGTAGTGGATACTCGGTTTCTATAGACTCTATAGGTGTATTAAGAGTATTAGTCATCCCTACATGTACCCCATCCATACCATCTTTATTTCTTCTAGCTCCAGAACCCCCACCTATAGTTTCATAATAAGTAAAATCGGTATTACCGATTATTAGATTGTTCATAGTTCCTTGTCCCTGTGCAGGAATTCTATTTGGCATAGCTTTAGATAAAGCCTCCATAACTACATCTACAATTCTTTGACTAGTTTCTACATTACCACCTACAACTGCACTAGGAGAGTTTGGGTTTAACAAGCTACCTTTTGGCGCATATACCGATACAGGTTCATAGCATCCATGGTTTGAGGGGATATCCTTGTTATCTATAATACATCGAAACACAAAATATACTGAACTTTTCGTAACAGACAGTGGGGCATTTAGATTCCCTTCTATTTGTTTATCTGTACCAGTAAAATCAACTGAAAAATTTTCTTCTCCTATATCTATAGTTGTCTTTATTTCTATATTCTGTTTTGCTTCAAGAATGTCACTAGCCTCATATATACCAGTTGGCATCTTTTCTATCTCGGATTTCACTCTTGTTTGTGAATAATCGATTATAGATGAAAATGCAGAATCTAGTTCATGTTTTTCATCTAATTCCTCTATTCTAGCTTGTGCTCGTTTATTAGCTCCAATTTGTGCTTGTAGATCAGCTCTTCTTTCATCACTATTTCTAACATTAGTTGTTATTAAGTCAAATATATCATAGTTTATACTCCCTTCAGAAACAATCCGTATAGGAGGGATTCTTATTCCTTCTTGATATATTTCATTTGAGTCAGCAGGCATACTACCAGGTGACTTTCCACCTATATCAGCATGATGTGCTCTAGATACTGAATATCCTACTATGTTATCATCTACCACAATAGGTGATACAAGAGTAATATCAGGTAGATGTGTACCTCCTCTATATGGATCATTTAGAATAAAAATATCATCCTTTTTTGGGTTTTTATCTAATACTGAATCCACCGCTTCTGGCATAGCACCTAAATGTACTGGTATATGTTCAGCTTGTGCCACCATCCTTCCTTTTGAATCAAATATAGCAGTTGAGCAATCCTTCCTTTCTTTTATATTAGGAGAATAAGAACTCCGTACAAGTATTTCCCCCATCTCTTCTGCTATACCTTCAAGCCTATTTCTTATCACCTCTAAAGTAATAGGATCAGCATCCATTTTTTAATAATATAACAGTTCCATCATCGTTTATTTTAGACTTCCAACACGGTGGAACAAGTATTGTTGTTTCTTCTTCCTCAAAAACTGCAGGGCCCTCTATTTCACCTGGAGAAATATTCCTACGCCTATATATTGGGGTTTCATACCATCCATCAAAAAACACCTCTCTATAATTTTTAAATCCCTCATCTTTAGATTGATATATGTTTTCAGGATTTTCTCTTTCTATAGTTACATTTATCCTTAGGTTAACAACTTCAACTGATTCATCCATCATATATCCTCTTTGAGTTTTATGTTTATCATGGAACTTTTTCTCTAATCTTTTTTTATTAAACGGCTTTTCTACATCTACCACAAGTTCAAAACTTTGTCCTATATATCGAATATCAGCAGCTCTTTCAATTTTAGCTTTATGTGGATCAGAAATTTTTGATTTAACTTCTTCTTCTAAAGACTCATATATATCCTGTAGTTGGCCCTCATCTATATCTTCTAAATCTCTAAGATATGTCCGGACAGTATCTTTTTTCTCATCAGCTACCAATAAGCTGAAAGCTGAAAAAACTCCAGCTGTAAGAGGTATTTTAACTTTTTTTATGTTAAGCTCATCTGCTAAAACAGCTGCATGTATTGGTCCTGCACCTCCTAATGACACAATTTCAAATTCTCGAGGATCTTTACCTCTTTTTACAGTAAGAGATCTAATACCCTGAGCTATATTAGTATTAGCTATTTTATGGATCCCCATAGCAGTTTCAAATATACATTCAATATCTAATTTTTCCGAAAGTTCTTCAATTGAATCTTTAGCGGCCTCTTTATCAATAGAGATTTCTCCCCCAAGATCTGTTCCAGAACCAATATAACCTAAAATAAGATTAGCATCAGTTACAGTTGGTCTATCCCCTCCTTTTCCATAACACACAGGTCCTGGATTAGCTCCAGCAGACTTAGGACCAACTCTTAATGCTCCACCATCATCAACCCAAGCAATACTACCTCCACCAGACCCTACAGTTTTAACATTTATTGTAGGAGTCTTTATCGGATACTGGTTTATCTTCGTTTCAGTTGTCTTTTCCACCTCACCATTTTGTATTAAACTTATATCACATGATGTTCCCCCCATATCTATTGCTATAGCATTATTAGAAATTACAGGCACTCCAACAGCTCCTGCAGCAGGAATTATTGTCTTAACTTCCTGTATATTATCTATATCACTTATCCCACCATTAGACTGCATTATCTTAGGAGTAGGTATCCCAGCCTCAATTGATCTATCTGAAAGACGGGAAAGATATCCCTGTATCTTAGGTGTTATATAAGCATCTAAGACTGTTGTAGATGTACGTTCATATTCTCTAAATTCAGCTAATACTTCAGAAGATATAGATACAGGAACATCAAGCTCTTTATTAAGCAATTTCTTTATTTTTCTTTCATTTTCAGGGTTAGAATAAGAATGCAAAAATGATACAGCAACACTTTCTATTTCTTTAGAACCTATCTTATCAGCTATTTTTCTAGCTTCATTTTCTTCAATTCTTTCATCAATTTTATTTGGAAAAGATCTTTCTTCTATTTCAAATCGATATCTCCTAGGTACCAAAGGTTCCGGCTTTTCTGCATCAAGATCATATAAAGAAGGTCGGTCTTGTCTTCTTATTTCAACTATATCCCTGAATCCCTGTGTTGTTATAAGTGCTGTTTTTGCTCCAGATTTCTCTAAAACTGCATTTATAGGTACAGTCATACAATGAATGAATTCAGATATTTTAGAAGCATAAACATCTGCTTTACTACATGCTTTTTTTATACCTTTTATAGCTCCAATACTTTGATCATCAGTTGTAGGTACTTTAGCCGCAGTTAATTCTCCCTGATTAATCAACACAACATCAGTAAAAGTCCCTCCAATATCCACTCCAACTCTAATTTTTTCTTTTTTTCCAGACATTTCACGGAACCCGTTCAATTAAAGTCTATTCTATATAAAATATAATCTATCAAGATAGTTTTATTGATGTACTTTCTCTCTAACTATAGTTTTTCTATAATATACAATAGATTAACTAAATCTATTTGTTTGAATACTTGATAGTAAAAACAAAGGTATCTAAACAAAAGATATAAATATATTAGTTCAATTTTTTCTTTATTTTATCTGCATATTTATCAGCTATACGTATAGGTTCTGGAAGTTTATAATTCTGACATAGTTTTTCAACAATATCTACCGAAGAACTGTTGCTAACTCTATGTCCTGAGCTTACATAGATAGGATTAATTTTATAATTTTTATATTGTTTAGATTGGAAAGCGTAACCAATAGTGGATTCAGATTGTGTTTCAATAGTGTCGTCAGATTTTATTTTTATTCTCTCACCCTTAGGAAGTTTATCTATAGGTTTTTCCGGAGTTCCACAAAGAAGATTTTTAGCCACTCCAATAGATGGTATATCTGTAGCAACCCCGATATGTGTGGCTATTCCTGCCTGTCTAAAATGTATTCTTCCATTCCCATCAAGTAACAATAAATCTGGACTAAAGCTAACAGAATTAAGGACTTTTAATATACTTGGCCCTTCCCTAAATGCTAAAAGACCAGGTATATATGGAATACCTATATCAGATAATACATAATTTTTTTCTATTATCTCGTCATCTTTGAAAAATACTATAGCGCTTATTATTTTCTCTTCATCTAAAAACGCTTGATCTATACCGGCTATAGTACAATCAAAAACATCATTTATATATAAATCATCTTTAAAGACAGCTTTTGAGGTAATATTTCGTTGCAATTCTTTCATTTCCTTCTTAGACAAAGAAGAATTAGGGAACAGATCTGTATCTATATCTACCAATTCTTAAAATATAGCTTATAAAATAATAAAAGAGTGTTGGAAAACGTTGTAGTTTTTAAGTGTTAATTATTTTTTTAAGATTTTGCATCTTGGTAACGGCTTTCTACATCATCCCAGTTTACTACATCCCACCAACTATCTATATAGTCTCCTTTATTGTTTTCATATTGTAGATAGAAAGCATGTTCCCATACATCTAATACTAATAATGGAGTACCTCCTTCTATAGTTCGATTGTTATGGTTTTCGACTTGTTTAATCATAAGTTGGTCTAGTTCAGGTTCATAGACCAACATCCCCCAACCTGATCCTTCAACAGATCCAGCTGTTGCAGAAAACTCGTCTTTGAAGTTTTCGAAGGATCCAAAATCATTTTCTATCCCATCACCTAAAGCTCCCCCAGGTTCACCACCTCCATCTGGTGACATATTGGGCCAAAATATTGAATGGTTTATATGTCCCGATAGATTAAAGGATAAATTTCTTTTTACTGCTTTTATTCCATCGTAGTTTCCGTTAGACCTCATCTCTTCTAGTTTTTCTAGAGCTGCATTTGCTCCATTTACATATCCTTGATGGTGTTTATCATGGTGTAGCCTCATTATGCGCTCATCTATATGTGGCTCCAATGCATCATAATCATATGGTAATTCAGGTAGTTCGTATGCCATACATCTGTGGAAGGTATTCAAACTAATTTAACGTTGTGAATAATATTTATTATCTTATCTCCTTCTATTAAATATCTGATGATAGAGATGGTATAAAATAATATTTCAGAGGTTATTTCTTAATTTTTTTATTATGTGTTTTCTGTAGAGTTAAGGTTTTTTAGCTATTGTTACTATTGCGTCGTCTTTTATTATATTTGAACTTAATAATTCATTTTTTATGTCTTTCCATCCAGCTTTTTTTAACATTTCCTTTGCTTCCTCTTTATTATAAAAAAGCATTATAGAATTAGCTATAGCTTTTAGAAATCTATTTTTAGGTTTATTTGGACCTACAATAAGTATCTTTCCTTGTTTTTTGGTTACTCTTCTTGCTTCTTTTAGTGTTTTAACTGGTTCAGGAAAATATTCTATTGCACCTGATGACCATACAGCATCAAAAGAGTTATCTTTATAAGGAAGGTTGTCTGCATCCCCTAAAATAAAATTAGCATCTATATTTTTTTCTAATGCTTTCGAGAGTTGTTCTTTAGTTATGTCTACAGCATGTACTTCGTTTGATTTATTGGCTAGTTCTTCTGTAGCAAAACCTGTTCCACACCCTATATCTAAAACCGTATCATTTTCCTGTATAGAAAAGAGTTCTATAGCTCTCGACCGCATTTTTTCATTCCAAAAAACAGGATTTACCGTATCGTAAAAGTTTGAAAAATATTTGTAAAACAAACGTGTTCGTTTTTTCTTTCTTAGGATCATGAATATGCTAGAGCTTCTTCTATTCTACCAAGTTCAGGTCCTGTTGTCTTTTTACCTACAATATATCCATTAGAGTTAGCTAATATACCATTTCCAATAAAAGGAGAACCATAATTAACTGTACCTGTAAAGATTTTTACATTAAATATCTCTTCTAACATTTTTATTTCCTCTTCAGTAGCTTCAGGGTGTACTAAGACTCCTTTATTGGTAGCTATAGCAACAGATCCTACAGTGTTTAGCCCTGCAATAGTGCCTTTGTGTGCTTTAACACTTAATGTTTCTTCTATGTTTTTTATTGTTTTTTCAGAAAATCTAGGTGTTACAAGTGCTGCATTATCATTTACTAATACTAAGTTTCCAACAGCATTTAGTTTACTTTGTATCTTTAATATGTTTATGTTAATTGATTCTTTGATTTTTTTTATTGTATTATCAGATATTTCTCTAGGTACTAATATACCTATGGAATTCCCTGTTGTTAATGCTCCTATAGTAGATGATTTACCGACATTTCCTATATATGTATTTTGTATATCTAGTTCATCTTTTAGAGTATCTATGTCACCTTTGATGATGTCTGGTGATATAATTAATGAAGAGTCTGTAGCTGTTGCGAAGACCCCTATAAAGTCCTGATCAACCTGTAACATCAGCTATTTCTGCCTCAACTATTCCATCATCAAATTTAGCTACTCTAACACGAAGTTTCGAAGGGGGTTTTTTCCGTCCCTTACTCCATAAAGCCTCATTTATTGAGGGGTCTATATTTATGTCCTCTTTAGGTGTATTTAGATGTTTAGATAGATGTTCACGAACTAATTTTACTGCTTTATCCGCTCTATTACTCTTCGATGCTTTTCTAACTTCCCTGAGTGGTACTGTTAAAACTCTCTCTTCCATTTTCTTATATATCTTTGAAGTTTCTTTAATTAAGTTACTTTCTGTTCTTAACTAGGATAGAATGAATAGTATTCAATTAATATATTTTAATCGGGTAGTTCTAGTTATTCGTCGATGTCGCTTCTACGCCAATGCCTTCTTTGAGGATGCTCTGTTACTTCCCCATTTGTCTTTGCTACTACCCAGAGTGGTACTCTCTGGTTTTGGTTCCGAGCCTTTGCGAGTCTTTTTTTCTTGGCTTTATTTTTCTTTCCCATATTTTTGATTCCGTAACGGTGACTTAAATAGCTGTTCTTACTAATTGGCATAAAAGTAATGTTAGATATACAGGAGTTCCGTGAAAATCCGGAAAAAATAAAAAAATCCGAAGAAAAGAGAGGTAAAGATCCTTCTAAAGTTGATGATGTAGTAGACTTAGACCAAAGATGGAGGGATACAAGACAAGAACTAGATAAATTAAGACATAAACGTAATAACCTATCTGATAAAGTAGCGAAGAAAAAAAGAGAAGGAAAAGACGCAACAGAAGAGATAAAAAAGGTTAGGGAGATGAAAGACGAAATAAAAAATCTAGAAAATAAAGAAAAAGAACTCAAGAAAAATAGAGATAGAATACGTTATGAGATAGGTAATATATTACATAAATCCGTTCCTATAGGAGAGGATGAAGAAGACAATGTAGAAATAAGACGGACTGGAAAAACAGAAAAACAATTTGAGGTTATTCCCCACGCTGAATTTGTTCGAAATAAAAAATTAGTAGATGAAGAAAAAGCAGGTGAAGTATCTGGTAGTAGGTTTTATTATCTAAAGAAGGATCTAGTTGGATTGAATCTCGCTTTACAACAGTTTGCAATAGATAAACTTGAAGAAAAAGGATTTCTACCAATGCAGACACCATATATATTGAATGAAGAACAGATGAGTGCAGCTGCTGAACTATCTGATTTTGAAGAACAACTCTATAAAGTAAAAGAAGAAAACAGAACACAAAAACAAGAAACTGAAGATTCTTACTTAATCGCTACTAGTGAACAAACTCTTGCGTCATATCACTATGATGAAATTTTAGAACCAGGTGATCTACCATTGAAATATGCAGGTGTTTCAACATGTTTTAGAAGAGAAGCAGGCAGCCATGGAAAAGATACAAAAGGAATATTTAGAGTACATCAATTCGAAAAGATTGAACAATATATATTTTCAAAACCCGAGAACAGTTGGAACTACATAGAAGATCTTAAAGAAAACTCTGAAGAAATACTAGAGGATCTTGGCTTAGACTATAGAGTAGTTAATGTTTGTTCTGGAGATATGAACGATAATGCAGCTAAAAAATATGATCTTGAAGCATGGTTTCCAAGCCAGAATAAGTACAGAGAACTGGTAAGCTGTAGTAATTGTACTAGTTATCAAGCAAGAAAACTAAATATAAGGGTAAGAGGGGAAAACAATCCAACAATACATACATTAAACGCTACTGCATTAGCTATTCAACGAACTATATGCGCTATATTAGAACAAAACCAAAAGGAAAACGGAAAAGTAGAAATTCCAAGTGTCTTGGAAGATTATTTCAATAAAAAAGAAATAGTGTGACATTGTCCTCGCCCTGAATGGTGATAATTCTGACAGAGTCACCAACTCTCCAGTTCGAAAAGTCTTTGAATGTTCCTGTCTTCTCACCTGCTTTTTGTCTTTATACAGACACAGAAGCTGGCGTCAAATAGCTACTGGTTTAGGAAGTTATCACAGAACTTCATGGCTTCAAAATCAACTTCCTTCCCTTACCTACAACCAATACTTAAAAAACAAACTTATAATTTGTTATTCTATAGAAATTTATGATCTATATATTCTATAGATTTGTAAATTAATCTATTGTATTCTCTAAAATAGGATCGTATTAACTCACTTACAAACCTATAGGGAGATAAATGTTAAATTACTATCATTTAATTATATTTAGATAAATATTGATAATCATATAACTAAAAATATATGCATGTCAGTTATTATTATGGCTATTTTCATTAGAAACATTTATAAATTGGAGAATTTTAATATAGACCAGATAGGAATGACAGGTGACTGTTTTTGCCATCGACGGAGCGACTGAGAAGGTAGAAGAACTTCCACCAAGTGCTAAATTAGTTTTAAAAGTACTAGAGTATAATGGAGAGATGACTCAGGGAGAAATAGCTGAAGAAGCAAGACTATCAAGAAGAACTATAAGAGATGCACTAAGTAGGCTAAGAAACGAGAAACTAGTAGCTAAAGTTCCATGTCTTGAGGATGCAAGAAAATCATTCTACGAGATAGAAGTCAACTCTCAAGATACTACAGAAAAACAAGAAATCACCAAATGAAATAGTAGCAGCCAGATCGCTAAATACAAAACAATATTCTTCTCCCTAACTAAATATATATATATATCATACTTCTTACCTAACTAAAGAATGTAAACTACTCAAGACATCAAGAATCGGGGATTCCCCAAGATCTCGGAGTTAACATACTCCACACAGCCACTGTATTACAAAACCAAATGACTGTCTCGAGTTGGGCCACCACGTTCACAGTACTCGAAACTCCTCGTCTCACCAGTATATGAAATTTGAGAAAGGAGTTATCTCCGACAAATCAACATACTAAGTAGGATTACGTAAATACTTCAATGCAATTCACCTCCGTTCGTAAATCTTAGGATTTACAAGCCATCAAGACGAAAAGTCTTGAAACGGAGTAAAGCCTTCGAGGTACTCTAGCTGTTTCTTTAGACTACAGGTTTCAAACTATCACAAAAATAGTTAGATAACTAATATAGGCAAGTTCTGCCGGTATCGAGAGGGTTTTTAAAAACCCTAAAATACAAGTTATATGTCATATGCAAAAGACGTACTAGTCGATGCAGACTGGGTAGAAGAACGCCTAGACCAATTCCAAAACGATAACCCAGACCTAAGACTCATAGAAGTGGACGTTGACACTGAAAGCTATGAGGAATCACACGCTCCAGGAGCTATAGGTTTCAACTGGGAAGAAGACCTTGAAGATCAAATTAAGAGAGACATACTAAGAAAGGAAGATTTTGAAGAGCTTCTTGGATCAAATGGAATTACTGAAGATTCAACAGTTGTATTCTATGGAGATAACTCAAACTGGTTCGCAACCTATTCATACTGGTTGTTTAAGTATTATGGACATGAAGACGCATATCTATTAGATGGAGGTAGAGATTACTGGATAGAAAATGATTATCCTACTACTGCAGAAAAACCTAGTTTCAGTGAACGTCAATATAATGCAAGAGGTCCCTTTGAATCAATAAGAGCCTATAGAGATGAAGTAGAAAAGGCCATAGATAGAGGAGTTCCATTAGTAGATGTAAGATCTCCTGAAGAATTTTCTGGAGAAGTCTTAGCTCCACCAGGACTTCAAGAGACAGCTCAACGTGGAGGTCATATACCTGGAGCAGAAAATATCTCTTGGTCGGAAGCCGTAAATGATGATGGTACATTCAAATCTGCTGATGAACTAGAAGACATATATAAAGAAAAAGGTATAACTGAAGATCAAAAAGTGATTGCGTATTGTCGTATAGGAGAAAGATCAGCTGTTACATGGTTCGTACTTAAAGAACTGCTTGGCTATGAAGACGTAGCTAACTATGATGGTTCATGGACAGAATGGGGAAATCTAGTTGACGCTCCAGTAGAAACGGGAGAATAAACTATATCTTATTTAATTTTTTTAAAGCCTAGCAGACTGGTTTTGGATTAATACCAAGTCCTTCAAGTGTTTCTGCATAATTACTATATACAATATCTATTGTTTTTTTTGCTGTTCTCTCAGGTATACCCCAATCTTTACAAGTTTTATTTAACATTTTTTTAGTTTTGTCCAATATTTCTTTATTATCTTTTCTCATTTCACGGAATATATCAGCTCTTTTTTCCTCACCTCTACCTACAAAGAAAACAGTAGTCTGTTTCAATGTATTATCACTAACTAAAGATCTACCAATAAGTGCACCTAACCTTTCTTGAGTGGCTTCTAACGACCTCATATATTCATGTAAGGATGAATTATCAATAGGGCTATATCTATTATTTATCTCTTTTTCAACTTTTTTTAGATGTCCTTTTTCGATAGACTCAAAATCATTTAGGTTTTCTTTTATTTCACTATTTTTTTCTGATTTCTTCCAAGCTTGGAAAGTTTTTATTGCAGAATTTTCTGAATTAATCGTCTCTTTTAATATATTTTCTACGTCGATCTCACCATCAGTTTGTGCTAAAAGATTTTTAGATGAATTTAAACGGCTTAGCTCTGTTTTCTTTTCTACTTCTATATTTTCTACCAGTTCTTCAGCTTCCATAGAAAAGAAAAGTTAAAAAAGAAAAAAAGTTTAACTTTTCAATTGCGTAAAATAATGTAATGGCTTCTGAGACTAAAAAACATGAGATGGTTCCAGAACATGAAATATTGGAAGAAAAAGAGGTGGAACAAGTACTTGAAAAATATGGAACAAAGAAAGAAAAATTACCAAAGATAAAAGAAAAAGATTCAGCAATAGAGGATAAAGACGTATCTAAAGGAGATATAATAAAAGTTACAAGAAATTCTGAAACTGCAGGTAAAGCAGTTATCTATAGAATAGTAGTTTAATGGTAGACAGGAGAAAGCTTTCTGAGGCTTATTTCGATAAGAGTAAACTGTCGGGCCACCATATAAATACTTTTAATCATTTTTTAGATTATGGAATGCAGAGAGTGGTGGACGAACAAGAAGCTATAGAAGCTAGCACAGGAGACGAAGACGTATTTGTAAGACTTGGAGCAGTTAGAGTGGAGACCCCTAAGGTGCACGAAGCAGGCGGAGGAGAAAAAGTTCTCTTTCCCCATGAAGCTAGACTTAGGAATATAACATATAGCGCACCAGTGTGGCTGGAAATGCAGGTTGTAGAAGAAGGACTCGAACATGAACCCGAAATAGTAAAAATAGGTGAGCTTCCAATGATGGTAGGTAGTAAAAGATGCAACCTAGATAGGCGTGCCTATCTAAGACACCAAGAAGAAAGAAAACAAACAGAACTTCAAGAAGCAAAAAGAAAAGAATGGGAAAACTGGAAAGACGAATGGCCACCATATAGCCCAAGAGAACCTCTAAATGACGAAAAACTAGTTCAAAGAGGGGAAGACCCAGTAGACCCTGGAGGATATTTCATTGTAAATGGAAGTGAAAGAGTTCTAGTAGCTACAGAAGATCTCTCACCAAATACAATACTTGCGGAAAAAGACGAAAAATATGGAGGGGAAATAGAAAGAGCAAAAGTATTCTCACATAGAGAAGGATATAGAGCACTAGTAGCAGTAGAAAGAGGTCTTGATTCATTATTAAAAGTTGATATACCAAGTGTAAAACAAGATGTAAGTTTTGTCCCACTAGTTAAGGCCCTTGGACTAGAAGAAGACCAAGAAATAGTCAACGCAGTATCAGATGACCCAGATATAGTTAAATTTATGCTTGAAAATCTTGAAGAATCCGAGGCAAAAAGTGGAGATGATGCATTTGAAATAATCTCTAAACAGATAGCCAAAGGACAAGCAAAAGAATACAGAGAAAGAAGAACAGAACATGTATTGGAAAGATACCTTCTACCCCATCTAAACATAATAAGTGAAGATGAACAAAGGATAAAGATTTCAAAAGCACATTATCTCTGCAGAATGGCGGAAGTCTGCTTTGAGTTAGCCCTTGAACGTAGAAAAGAAGACGATAAAGACCATTATGCAAATAAACTTTTGAGAGTTAGCGGAGATCTAATGGAAGATTTATTCAGAGTAGCACTAAGTAAACTAGCCAGAGATATAAGATATCAGCTTGAACGAGCCGAAATGCGTGAAAGAGAGCTAAGACCTAAAACTATAGTTAGAGCTGATGTCTTAACAGAAAGACTAGAACATCCCCTAGCTACAGGAAACTGGGTTGGTGGAAGAACAGGTGTTGCCCAACTTCTAGATAGATCCGATCATATGTCAGCACTCAGCCATCTTAGACGTCTGAGATCACCTCTCTCAAGAGGGCAGCCTCACTTTGAAGCAAGAGACCTACATTCAACCCAGTGGGGAAGAATATGTCCAAATGAAACACCTGAAGGACCTAACTGTGGTTTAGTTAAGAATTTCGCTCAAGCAGTAGATATCTCGAAAGGTGTCGAAAGAATTGAACAAGTAGAAGAAAAGCTGTCAGAGCTTGGAGTGGAAAGAATAGGTAGAACAAACGGAAGATAAAAAAAATGTCAGGAAAAATATATCTGAACGGTTCCTTAATAGGAACCCACGAAAACCCTAGAGAGCTTACAGAAAAACTAAGAGAAGAAAGAAGAAATAACAGCCTTGATAGCGAAGTAAATATAGCATATGAAGAAAGTACAGGAGAAGTATTAATTAAGGCTAGTTCAGGTAGGGCAAGACGTCCATTAATAGTAGTAGAAAATGGAGAACCAGTTGTAACTGAAGAACAAATAGACGCACTAGAAAAAGAAGAAATTGAATTTGAAGACCTAATACAAAAAGGAGGTATAGAATTTCTAGATGCAAAAGAAGAGGAAAATGCTTTAATTGCAGTAAATGAAGAAGACCTAACAGATAACCACACACATCTAGAACTGGATCCGTCATTAATTTTAGGAGTGGCTGCCGGAATAACTCCTTACCCCGAACACAATGCTAGCCCAAGAAACACAATGGGTTCTTCAATGATAAAACAAACACTAGGATTACCTTCAGCAAACTTTAAAGTTAGATCAGACAGCCAAGGTAATGTACTACATTATCCTCAGCTACCACTAGTTAAAACATTAACCATAGATGCAGTAGGATATGACGAACGTCCAGCAGGACAAAACTTTGTTGTAGCGGTAATGAGCTATGAAGGATACAATATAGAAGACGCGTTAATATTAAACAAAGGCAGTATAGACAGAGGTCTAGCTAGATCCCACTTTTTCAGACTGTATGAAGCAGGTGAACGAAGCTATCCAGGAGGGCAAAAAGATAATTTTGAAATACCAGATAGTGAAGTAAGGGGATATAAAGGAGAGGAAGAATATAAATACCTAGACGAAGACGGTCTTATAAACCCTGAAACAGAAGTAAAAGGAAATGATGTATTAGTAGGGAAAACATCCCCCCCTAGATTTTTAGAGGAACCAGAAGACGTCAGTGGTCTATCACCACAGAAAAGAAGAGAGACATCTACAACTGTAAGATCAAACGAATCAGGCATAGTTGATATGGTATCATTGATGGAAGACGATGAAGGAAGCAAGTTAACTAAAGTAAGAGTCAGAGATGAAAGACTACCTGAGATAGGTGATAAATTTGCAAGTAGACATGGACAAAAAGGAATAGCAGGAGCTATAGTACCACAAGAAAACATGCCATTCACTGAAGACGGTGTTGTACCTGACTTAATAATAAATCCTCATGCTTTACCTTCAAGGATGACAGTTGGACATGTACTTGAGATGTTAGGTGGGAAAGTAGGATCCCTTGAGGGAAGAAGAGTGGACGGAACAGCCTTTGTAGGTGAAGATGAAGAAGATCTACGTGACAGTTTAGAAGAAAAGGGATTTAAAAGATCCGGAAAAGAGAAAATGTATTCAGGTACAACTGGTGAAAAAATAGAAGCAGAGATCTATACAGGTGTGATAATGTATGAAAAACTACATCATCTAGTCAAAAATAAAATACACGCCAGATCTAGAGGTCCAGTACAAGTTCTAACTAGACAGCCCACCGAAGGAAGAGCAAGAGAAGGAGGGCTACGTATAGGAGAAATGGAAAGAGATGTGCTGATAGGACACGGTGCAGCTCTAGCATTAAAAGATAGGTTACTAGATGAATCAGACCTAGATACTGTACCAGTATGTTCTAAATGTGGTATGGTAGCTACAGAAGATATTAGACAGGATAGAATATATTGTGAAAGATGTGGTGAAGAAACAGAAATATATGATATAGAAATGAGTTACGCGTTTAAACTTTTACTAGATGAGATGAAGTCGTTAGGTATAAAATCAACACTTGAACTTAAAGATGCAATATAAAAAATACAAGTTGTCGTAATATGAAAGAAAATAAAAGGAAAATAAATAAAATAAAATGAAAAATTCTGCCCCAAAAGAAATAGATTCTTTAGAGTTTGGCTTGATGAGTCCAGAAGACTATAGAGAAATGAGTGCTACAAAAATAATCACTGCAGACACATATGACGATGATGGATTCCCAATAGAAATGGGTCTTATGGATCCAAGACTAGGTGTAGTAGACCCTGGACTTGAGTGTAGAACCTGTGGAAAAAGATCCGGACAATGTAAAGGACATTTCGGACATATAGAGCTAGCAGCCCCAGTTATACATCCAGGGTTTGCAAAACTAGTCTATAGACTACTCCGAGGAACATGTCAGGAATGTGGACGAATACTACTCGAAGATATAGGAAAAATAAACAAAGCAATTAGAGAAATAGGCAAAACCAAAGATATAGTAGATAACATAGAAAACGATGAAAAACAAGAAAAACTAAAAGATCTCCTAGAAAAAATAGAAGAACAAGCTGAAGCAGCTAAAAAAGAAAAAAAAGCAAGAGATGAAACCGCAGATAAAGCAGAAAAAACAGAAGAAATAATAAAAGAAGCTGAAAAAATACTTAGAGAAGAAGCAAAAGAAACACGCGAAGAAGCAAAACAAAATGAAGAAGAACAAGAAAACGAAGAACAAGAAAACGAAGAAGAAAGTAATGAACCTGAAAATGAAGAAGAACAAGAAAACGAAGAACAAGAAAACGAAGAAGAAAGTAATGAACCTGAAAATGAAGAAGAACAAGAAAGAGATGAAGAAAAGATAGAAGCATTACTAGAAAAACTTAGAGAAGTTTCTAAACAGGCACAAGATTTAGATGTTGATACAGTAACAATTCAGACTATACGTGATATAGCTGAAGATGAAAAGGAATTAACTCTAGAGGAAGGGAAAAGATGTTACGAACGTACTATAAAGGAAAGAAATAAAGTTTTAGACAGGCTTGATAGATTTGAAGATAGTTTAGAAGATATAGAGAAAGAAGAAATAGTAGATGATATCAAAGAACATATACAGAAATCAAGAACGGAGATACAAGGGGTTAAACAAAACTTTAAAAATAGTTTAGATAGAACGGAAAGTCTTGGCGGAGATCTAGATGAAGTAACTAAAGATGCTTTAAGAAAAGCTTCCAAACAAGATAACTGTACAGCTTGTGCCTCCCCTCAAGACGATATAGACCATGAAAAACCTACAACATTTTATTCAGATGGTGAAAAGATGACTCCAAGTGATGTTAGAGACAGACTTGAAATAATACCCAACGAGGATTTAAAATCTATAGGTATAAATGAAAACTCAAGACCGGAATGGGCTGTTCTAACCGTACTTCCAGTTCCACCTGTTACTATGCGTCCTTCAATAACTTTAGATAATGGACAAAGAAGTGAAGATGATCTTACTCATAAATTAGTTGATGTTATACGTATAAACCAACGTTTTGTTGAAAACAAAGAAGCAGGATCACCACAACTTATAATGGAGGATTTATGGGAGCTACTACAATACCATGTTACAACATTTATGGACAATGAAGTAAGTGGCGCACCTCCAGCAAATCATAGATCAGGAAGGCCATTAAAAACTTTATCTCAACGTCTAAAAGGTAAAGATGGACGTTTCAGAGGATCGCTATCAGGTAAAAGAGTTAATTTCTCCTCTAGATCTGTTATATCTCCAGACCCTAATATTTCATTAAATGAGATAGGAGTACCTGAACGTATAGCGAAAGAAACAACACAGAAAGTAAAAGTCACCAGAGAAAATATAAAAGAGTTATCAGAATGTGTACGTAGAGGTCCAGAAAACCATCCAGGAGCTAACTATATCACCAAAGATAAAGGAAGAAGAGTTAAGATAGGAGAAGAAAACAGTGAAGATCTAGCAGAAGAAATGTTAGAATCAGAGGAAATAGAAGAAACAGACAGCGAAGGTAAACCTAAAGGTCTAGGATGGGAAGTTGAAAGACACCTTAAAAATGGAGATATAGTACTTTTTAACAGACAACCTTCACTTCACCGTATGTCAATGATGGCACATGAAGTAGTTGTTATGCCAGGAAGAACATTCAGACTTAACACAACAGTTTGTCCACCATACAATGCTGACTTTGACGGAGACGAAATGAACATGCATGTTCTTCAAGGTGAAGAAGCACGAGCAGAAGCACGAGTTTTAATGAGAGTACAAGAGCATATTCTATCACCAAGGTTTGGAGGTCCTATAATGGGAGGAATCCAAGATCATATATCAGGTCTTTACCTCTTAACACGAGATGGAACAAAATTTGATAAAGGAAGAGCATCAGAACTACTCAGTGAAACTAGTGTAGATATACCAGATAGAGAGGAAGGAGAAGAAGTATGGACAGGTAGAGAATTATTCTCATCTATATTACCAGACGTAACCCTAAAATTTGAGTCATCTACAGGTGAAACAGTCAAAATTGAAGATGGGGAAATGACCGACGGTATAATAGATGAAGCAGCTGTTGGTGCTTTCGTAGGGGAGATCATAAATAAGATAACAAAGACATATAGTGAAAGTGAAGCGAAAAGATTCATAGACGACCTAGCCGCTCTTGCAGTTAAATCTATAATGCATTTTGGCTTCTCCTTTGGAATAGACGATGAGGACCTTCCAAAACAAGCAAGAAAAGAAATGCAGAAAGAAGTAAATAATGCAAGAGAAGAAGTTCAAAGGCTTATACAAAGATATGAAGATGGTGAACTAGAATCTCTACCAGGACGGACAGTAGAAGAAACTTTAGAGCTCAAGATAATGCAAGAACTCGGTAAAGCTAGGGACTCAGCAGGTGAAATAGCAGAAGAATACTTAGAAGATGATAATCCAGGAGTCATAATGGCTGTTTCAGGAGCAAGAGGTTCTATGCTGAATCTAACACAAATGACAGGGTGTGTAGGACAACAAGCTATTAGAGGGGAAAGAATAAGTAGAGGATATGATGGACGTACACTATCCCACTTTAAAAGAGGGGATAGAGGAGCAGAAGCCCATGGTTTTGTAGAAAACTCATACAAAGAAGGACTAGATCCAACTGAATTTTTCTTCCATGCAATGGGAGGTAGAGAAGGGCTAGTTGATACTGCTGTACGTACATCTAAATCCGGTTATCTACAAAGAAGGCTTATTAATGCTCTACAAGAACTTTCCGCAGAATACGATAGAACCGTCCGTACAACTACTGGAAAAGTAGTACAGTTCGATTATGGCGAGGATGGCGCAGACCCAATGAAGCTAGGTGGTACTGAAACAGAAGAATCAATAATAGAATATGCTTTAGAGCAACAAAGATAATGTCTGAAAAACAAAAAACTTCGTCAGAATTAGATATACCAGAAAGTCTAGAAAAAAAGGCTAGGAAGGCAGCAAAAGAAGAAGATATAGAGGTTGATTCAGTTTTAGAAGAAGTAGAAAAACGATACCAAAAAACTAGAATAGAGCCATTAGAACCCGTAGGTACAGTGAGCGCCCAATCTATAGGAGAGCCTGGTACCCAAATGACAATGAATACTTTCCATTATGCAGGTGTAGCTGAAATAGATGTCACACAGGGGCTCCCAAGGCTCATAGAAATAGTTGATGCAAGAAAAGAACCAGACACTCCAGTTATGACCGTCTATCTAAAAGAAGAGTGGGCCACAGATAGGGAAAAAGCAAGCAATGTCGTATACCAGATAGAGGAAACACGGGTCCGAACAATAGGAGACATAGAGACAGATATTACAGGTATGGAGATCCGTATAAACGTAGATGAAAACAGAATGGCTGAAAGAAATATACAGCCACAACAGATCAAAGAAAGAATAAGAAAAGAGGTAAGAAGCCCTGGAAGAGATGTAGCTAAAGAACTTGAAGAAAAGGGAGATATAAAAGGAGGTAGAGTAAGTACTAAAGAACTTGAAGATGCTGCAGTAATCAATGTTGGTGGAGAAGAAGTATTAAAAATAGAAATCAAGATTACAGACGAAGGAAATATAAGAATTATACCTGATGAGAAAAGCAGATATTACAGATTACTGTTAAAGCTCTATGAAACAATACGAGAAGTAGTTGTAGAAGGAATAGAAGGTATAGAAAGAATTGTAACTAGAAAAGAAGAAATTGAAAAAAACCTAGCAGTTAAAAAACAGGAAACAGAAGACGACATGCAACTTACAGCTATACCTTCAAATCCAGCAATAAAAGCAACTGTAATAGAAAAAGAAACTCTCGAAGAATGGGATTCAAAAGAAAAAATAGATGAAAACGAAAACTATGAGTTCTATAATGCAAAAAGAGAAGAATTTGTTTTATATACAGAAGGAAGTGAATTTAAAGAATTAGCTGAAAAAGTAAGCTCAGAAGACGAAGACGAAAAAATAGAAGGAGTTGATATGAGTAGGACTTACACAAACAATATACATGAAATAGAAGAAGTACTTGGTATAGAAGCAGCTAGGAATTCACTGATAAGAGAAATGAAAGAAACTCTACAAGAACAGGGACTTGAAGTTGATATCAGACATGTTATGTTAGTATCAGATATGATGACAAATGAAGGAGAAATAGAAAGTATAGGTAGACATGGAATATCTGGATCCAAACAAAGTCCTCTAGCAAGAGCAGCATTTGAAGTTACAGTAGACCATCTTCTAACTGCAGCTATACACGGCGAAAGAGACGAGGTACAAGGAGTAGCAGAAAATGTTATAGTTGGACAACCTATAAAGATGGGTACTGGAGATGTCGACTTAGTCGTTGGTAACCCTAAGAAAAAATAATAATATATCATTTTTTATCTTTGAGAATTCTAAAAGAAACAAAAAATATTGTAGATATAAGTGAAGACCTTGGAATGGGTGGTATAGAAGAAATATGTGATCATTGTCTAGGAAGACAGTTTGGACTACGTTCAACAGGTCTAACAAATAAAGAAAGAGGAAGGTCACTGCGGATATGTTTAGCTATGCAAGAAGATATAGACTTTAAAGAATATAATAATTGCTGGATATGTGGAGAAATATTTGAAGACCTAGATTTTTGGAAGGAAAAAGCAATAGATTCGGTAAAAAAATATGAATTTAAAAGTTTTTTAGTAGGGAACAAAACACCTCCACTAATAGAAGAAAACGAGGAATTATTAAAACAGAAAAAACCGAATAATATAAAAGACACGTCTGAAAAGTTTAGTAGAGAATTTAACAGAGAGCTAGGAAAAAAAATAGAAAAAAATATAGATCAAAATGTAGAATTTGACAATCCTGATATAGTAATAATAACAAACATACAAGATAACGATATAGAGGTGCAAGTATCTCCCATCTATATTTATGGGAGATATAGAAAATTAAAAAGAGGCATCCCCCAAACAAAATGGCCATGTAGAGAGTGTGATGGAAAAGGATGCAGTAGATGTGGTGGAACAGGTAAGATGTATGAAGAAAGTGTAGAAGAAACAATAAGTCCACCAATTATTTCTGTTACATTAGGAAAAGAAGTAAAATTCCATGGAGCGGGTAGAGAAGACGTAGACGCATTAATGTTAGGTAACGGGCGACCATTTATTATTGAAGTTAAAAACCCTGAAAAAAGAACATTAGACCTTAAAAAAATAGAAAGGAAAATAAACAATCAATCTGGAGAAAAAGTTGAAGTAGAAGGTCTAAGGTTTGCAGATAGAGAAGAAGTGGAGAAAATAAAAAACCTCAGAGCATCCAAGTTATATAGAGCTATAGTAATATTTCAAGAGTCCGTTGAGAAAAACAAAGTAAAAAATGCTATACAAAAAATAAAAGGAAAGATACAACAAAGAACACCACAGCGAGTAGCGCATAGACGTTCAGATAAAACCAGAGAAAGGGAAGTATATAAAATTGAAGGTAAACAAGAAAACAACAAAAAATGGAAAATAGAGATAAAGGGAGAGGCAGGATTATATGTAAAAGAACTTATTTCAGGAGATAACAATAGGACAAAACCTAATCTCTCCAGTCTAATAGGGGTTAAAGCTGAGGTCGATGAACTTGACGTGCTTAAGGTCGAAGGAGGGTTAAAAAACCAAAAAAATAA
Organism: Halobacteriales archaeon; assembly: GCA_018609935.1. The sequence continues at coordinate 62,173 of JAHENH010000157.1, forward strand.
TTAGTATTATGTATTCTACAGAAAACTAAACTAGAATACCCAGATCTTGAGGTTTCTGGGATTAATTAGTTCATTTATCCTTTTATGTTTGCAATAGGGCGCATTCTAGCTACTTTCATACCTATTCCAAGTTCATCACTTACCCGTATTACTTCATCTACATCTTTGTAGACACCTGGAGCCTCTTCTGCTATAGTAGCTCCGGATTCAGCCTTAACATATATTCCTTCTTTTTCTAGATCATCTTGTACATCACCACCCCAGTATTTGTTTTTAGCTTGGGTTCTAGACATCAACCTTCCAGCCCCATGAGCTGTAGAACCAAAGCTTACATCCATAGATGAATTGTCTCCCCGTAGAATATATGAATGTGTACCCATACTTCCAGGTATCAATACTGGCTGCCCTATATTTCTATAGACCTCTGGAACTTCTTCCTTACCAGGTGGAAATGCACGTGTAGCCCCCTTTCGATGTACAACTACCTCTTTTGTATCTCCATCAACTCTGTGTTTTTCTTTCTTTGCTATATTATGACATACATCATATACTACATCAGCACTAGCTCCAAAAAGATCATCTAGAACATCTCGTACACCCTCAGTTATTGCCTGCCTATTCATCCAAGCAAAGTTTGCAGCAGCATTCATTCCACGTAGATAATCAAGAGAAAGATCATCATGTAGAGGAGCATAAATCAATTCTTTGTCAACTAATTCATTAACTATTTCCGGATAGTTTTTCTCAAACTCTCTAAGATAATATGTACATGTCTGGTGTCCAAGACCTCTAGAACCAGAATGTATCATAACTAAAACTTGGTTTTCTCTCAGACCATAAACATCTGCGGCTTCTTTATCAAAAATATCAGCAACCTTTTGTACTTCCAAAAAATGATTTCCGGATCCAAGAGATCCTACCTGGTCGACACCTCTCTCTTTTGCTTTATCAGGAACTTTGTCTGGATCCCCTGATAGCCTACCATTTTCTTCACAGCATTCAAGATCCTCTTTTTTTGCTCTTCCAGTATCTAATGCCCACTCCATACCTCGAGTAAGAATATCTTCAAGGTCGTCCATATTAACATCAAAATATCCACCACCACCAAGGCCACAAGGTATATTTCTATATAGAGATTTAGCTATATTTTCTTCCTCACCCTTTACATCACTATATTCCAAGTTAGTACGTAGTACACGAACACCACAGTTTATATCATAACCTATACCTCCAGGACTTATTACACCCTCCTCAGAATCTACCGCAGCAACACCACCTATTGGAAAACCATATCCCTGATGTGCGTCAGGAAGAGCTATAGCATACTCCTGAATACCAGGAAGGCTAGCAACATTTTTAATCTGTTCTAATGTTTTATCCCCTTTTATCTTCTCTAACAGTTTTTCAGAAGCGTATACCCTAGCAGGAACCTTCATATCTCCAGATTTAGGTATCTCATAAATATTTTCCGACACTTCACGAAGATCCATAATATATCAAAAATAGGATCCATACACCAAAAAAGACTTTCGAGAACACCAATAAAAATATACCACTTTCCACCTCACTAATACATAAAAATAACACTAAGCCCTATATTGAGTAAAATATTTAGTTTACAAACTTTCAAAAATATACTTAATTAAAAGCTTCGTTTGTCTATATAGAGGAGTTCCTAAAAAGTATAAAATATATCTATAATATTATTAATTATTTAAAAAATTGAGTGTTTTGTTAGCTATTTTCTTCTTTCCATTCACCTATACCTGACGGATCCAAATGTATATGTACATCTCCTACATCGGATATCTCTTTAACTCTATTTATAATCTCTGTTTCAATATCATGAGCTTCACGTAGTGTATAGTTATAGTCTATTTCTATATGCATTTCAACTTCTATCTCTGGACCAATATAATGGGCAGTAAAATCATGCACACCTCTAACATCCGGGTGTGATTTTATTATATCGATTATTTCATTTTGTTTTTCTATAGGTGGAGCACTTCCAACTAGATAATTTATATTTTCCCGACCAATCTTAACTCCTCTATATAAGACTATTAAGGCTACTAATCCACCAGCTATCGGGTCGAATAGAGGTTGTCCAAAAGCTAGCCCTACAACCCCCAAACCTGTAGCTATAGATGTATAGATATCATTTAAACAGTCTTCCTCTAGTGCCTTCAAGCTTGGAGAATCAAGAAAACCATTCACCTTTTTTGTATACCAATACACCACACCCATATCTATTACAGCAAATCCTAGTCCAAAAATTAAAAAAATACTATATACCGTCTCGGATCCATATAGAATTTTAAATAATGAATCACGGATTAAAACAATAGATAAAGCTACAATCACACCTCCGACAAATAATGCAGTTAAGTTTTCTATACGTCCATGTCCGTGAGGATGAGTTTCATCAGCACCCATAAAAGACAACCGACCCCAAACTAACACTACAAGGCTTGCAAGAAGATCAGCCAAGCTATGAAGAGCATCAGCAGTTAAAGCTACACTTCCAAAAAACACACCGATACTACCCTCAACAATTATCTTCAATATATTACCAAAAACATTAACCCAAGACACCCTAAGAAAGAAACCAAGACCCCCATCATCTACCGTCATAGAAAAACTCATAAGGATCCATTACAGATAAATACCACGTCAATCATTGCATTTTCACACAATATAAATAAAAAACATATAGTGCTAAAAAAGCCTATACCTAAAAAACAATGTAGGAGGATGTAAAAAAGTTGTCCCCAAGAACTTTTCATATCCAAATTACAAAAGCAAAATAGAGGAAGAAATACTAGGAACTCATAAATATAAATAATTTAAAGATTGATCAAGGCTTAAACCCACTCATAAGTACTGTGGATAGGTGGTATAGATCAATTGTTTAGGGCAGCTACTATCAAAATAAGTCCTCAGACAATATTGTTCCTAAAGAAAAATTTGAAAATATAAGGCCAGTGGTTGAAGCAAGAAGAGTTCGTACCCAACAAGTTAGGTAGTTTACACTTAGTACAGGGAAAAGCCCACAACTTTAGTCGTGGGAAGGTGTCAGGCCTAAAAGTTAATATTCTTGAATAATAAAAAATAAATGTGTGTTAACAAAAGAAATATTTAGAGGGAACGGTTCTAGATAATGCCAGATGTATGCCCAACTTGTGGCCTACCAGAAGACTTGTGTGTTTGTGAAGATGTTGCAAAAGAAGCACAAGAAGTTATAGTCAAAGTTGAGGAAAGAAGATACGATAAAAGTGTAACAATAATTGAAGGTATAGATAAAGAAGCAATAGACATAGAAGATCTATCATCAAAACTGAAATCAAAACTAGCTTGTGGTGGAACAGTAAAAAACAACAAAATAGAGTTACAGGGTAACCATAAAGATAAGGCTAAGGATATACTACAAAAGGAAGGATTTCAGCTTGCATCACCACCTACCTAAAATTAAAAACTAGGAGAAATTGAAGTGATTGTATATAGTAGTCGAATAAAAATATAAACAAGTATAGTTGAGGGTAGTTGTATATCTTTGAGAGGTTTCTTATTGATGTTTATTTATTGTTCTTGTTTCTGTTTTTCTCTTTCTTCTTCTATCCATCCTTCTTTTCCTAGTCCAACTTGCCTCATTGTTAGTCCTATCTTTGATTCTTCAGGTTTTCTTGGGTCTATTGATACATTAACTATTCTTGCTCGTATTTTGTCTCCAACTCCAAGACCTTTGTTTGTGTCGCTTCCATGTAATCTTTCATTTTCTTCATCGAATGAGAAGAAATCATCTCCTATCTGTGATGCATGTAGTAGCGCATCTATTGGTCCTATACCTACAAATGCACCAAATTCTACTATTTCTTTTATTATTCCTTCTATTATTTCTTGTTCTATTGGTTCAAAAACTATAGCTTCAAACTCTGCATTATAGAATACTCCTCCTTTATTGTATAGTATTTTCCCTTCACTTGTTTTATTTAGATCTGTTACAGCAACTATCCATCCTATATTTTCGTCACACGTTCCTTCAAATTCATCTTGAAGTAATCGTAAAACTACATCTTCTGTTACTTCTCCTAACTCTTCTGGTGGTACTTCTATTGTATCCGATAATTTTACTTTTTTATACATTTCAGGGACGTTTTTTTTCTAGTGTTTTTTTCTGTCTTAAATAAAATACAGGAATATTTTTTTCTAAAAGTTTTTTTCTTAGTTCTCTATCATTTGTAACAACCTGTATATCATTATTTTCTTTTTCTTTTAAAGTTCTCGCAAGCTCTATAATGTCTTCATCTGTACCTCCACTATTTTTGTTTTCTATATCTATTTTTTGCTGGATACAGTTTTGTCTTGCAAGCTCTAATCCTATTTTTGCATCTTTTGACTTTTCAGACATTTTTTGTAATTCTTCTATAACTGAGTTTGGGGCTATAGCGTGATGGTTCCCTATTTGTTTTTCTACTTCCTCAAATACATCTATTTTCTGTTCAGCTGGAATCATTAATGCATTTGTGTCAAATATTACTTTTTTCATTATTTATTCTATTATTTATTTTATTTTTCCAACACCTATAAGCCTCCATCTTGATTTTTCTCTTCTATTTATTGCCGCCAGACCTCCTTTTTCTACACATACAGGTCTTTTTAGATTTAATGTGACTTCTCTATTATTCGTTTGTATTACCGCACCTACAGTTGTACCCGTACCTATAGTTAACATCAACGCTTCTCCTTTATTTATGTTTTCCACTTTTTCCCCAACAATCCTATCCAGGATATCTATCTCCATAGTTAACTGTTCACGTATAGGGGGAAGATCTGTAGTTCCTACAACTCTACCAACAAGTGCGTCACTCTTTGTAAGAGAAGGATCTAGACTAGTACCTACACCTACTAATCCACCAGGTGTAGCTTGGTCTACACTCTCATTACCCTTCATTAAGGACCGAACCTCTGTCTTAATAGGCTTCCAATCTTGTTCCTCAAACCCAGGTCTTATCTCTATCTCATCACCAACTTCTAGTTTCCCTTGTGATATAGAACCTCCAGCAACCCCGCCTTTAACCTGTTTTACAGGAGTTCCTGGTCTATTAATATCAAACGACCTTGCGACAAGCAGTTTCGGGTTCACATTTATGTCTCTTTCAGGAGTAGGTATTTCTTTTTCTATTGATTCTATTAATAATTCTATATTTATACCTCGCTGCGCACTAATTGGAATTATCGGAGCATCTTCGGCTACAGTTCCGTCTAAAAAGTTCTCTATCTCTTCTTTACTCTCTTTAGCTCTTTCTTTAGAGACCAGATCTATTTTGTTTTGAGCTACTACTATATTCTGTACTCCTACAATCTCAAGAGCCATCAGATGTTCCTTTGTCTGTGGTTGAGGACACTCTTCATCTGCAGCTATAACTAACACTGCTCCATCCATAAGCGAAGCCCCAGACAACATTGTAGCCATTAAAGTTTCATGGCCTGGGGAATCAACAAAAGAAACAGACCTAACAGGTTTCGCATCTTCACTTTTATTTTCTTCAGTAATATATCTACCATCCTCCATATAAAAAGTTGCATCAGCATAACCAAGACGGATAGATATACCTCTCTTCATCTCTTCACTATGTTGGTCAGTCCACTCTCCACTCAAAGCTTCAACTAGAGTTGACTTCCCATGGTCTACATGTCCCACAAGCCCTATATTTATTTCTGGATCCAAATCTTCTCTCAACTTTGTATGCTTACATATTAAACGTTATCTTACAGACTCTAAACAAAAAACACCAAAAAAATAAATCTCCAATAACAGTCAAGTGAACTACTCCGACCTGCTGCGTTCGGCTTGCGCCTCACTTGTTGAGGTCGGAGCTTCTACATCGCCTTGTCCACTTAGTACTGTGCCAGCGGTAGATTCATCGGCGTGTAGTCTAGGTATGTCCACGGATACCCCGAGACTGGATAGAGGTCGTTCGATAGACTTACCCAGTCCTCTTTTAGCGATGTTCGTAGCACCGTTTTTGTCCGCATTATCATCCAATCCACACTTGTCACACAGGAAACGCCCCTGTCCTTCGCGTGCTGTATCCTGATTACCGCACCGACTACACGTCTGCGAAGTCATGTATTCGTCTACCTCGACAACAGAGATGTCCTCCCACCTTGCTTTGTACTCTATATACTGCTTGAGTTTGTAGTGAGGCATAGGGCTTAGACGACGATTCATCTCTACACCCTTGTCGCCGTCGTCTATCCCTTCGAGGGCTCCAACGACAATGAAGGCATCTCTCTCCATCGCTTCCTCAACGATGCTACGGCTGATTTTGTGCAGGCAGTCTTCGATAATACGATACTCTTTGTCCTTGATTTTCTGGAGTGAACGGTATGCACTCTTCTCTTGTAGACGTGTCCGTAGCTCGGTATAGTGACGACGTACACGACGTATCTCTTCGCCGTAGAACGTGGTTTCTCGGGAGGGCAACGCCACCGACGTTGCCACCCAACGAACACCGAAGTCTACACCTACCACACCGTCGTAGGACTCCGACACATCCACCTGTTGTTGTATGGTTAGGTGAACGTAGAACTCACTCTCACTACGGATTATCTTCGAGTCACACAGCTCCGCTTCTTTAGGTATATCATCATATGGTTTTATAGGTATACATTGATACCACCATAGACGGTTGCAACAGGTACTTTCAACCACCAGTCCGCTACTTCGTTATCGTCTCTCCGTAGGTCAACATCAAACACATCGTTACGGATATACCACGGGTATTCGTGGTCATCACGGAGATTATCTTGTTCTATGTATTTATCTGCACATTGAACAGTGGCAGAATATAGGTCTGTCTCTCCATCCCCACGGATGTACCGCTGAAAAGCCCTGTACTCACGCTCAAGTGCCTCACGCTTCTTGTTCGTGAGTTCATCAGTGAGTATTCTTGGCAACAACGGTCTTTTCAGC
>JAHENH010000158.1 GCA_018609935.1 Halobacteriales archaeon
CCATAGAGAATAAACCCCACCGATAAGGTATCTGAGAGAAATCTTCTCCAGAAACCCCGTCGCCTTACAACGAAGAGAAGTAACTAGTGATGAACCTTTATTATATCCACATGAAAATCTAAGTGAGACTAGATGCTTTATGGATTAAAACGAGAGAAATGTTATAGATATAGTGGATATTTCTTTGTCTCATATAATTCATCACAAGAAATATCTATGTATATATCAGCTGAACTGCGTGGATAAAATAGTTGGTGGGTACTAGGTTGGAATTTTAATGAATATATAGATCGTCAATCAGTCGAAATAATAAATCAAAAGAAAGAATGGGTTGAAACTGACGGCGTCTTAGAGGTTGCTCAAGGAAACTATAGAGATTCTCCTTGAATATTATATCTTGGTAGTATTATAGATTTTTTACTTATTTAGATATGGTTCATTATAGAGATTAAATCTTTTTTTATTATCAAGTAAGATAAGATTCAGAATAACTGACACATACTATTCGATCAATACTTCGACACATTTATCGACTTCAAAAGATCATGCGTTCTACTGTTCTATGTGTAATTATTTAGTCCCGCCTGGATTCGAACCAGGGTTACGGCGTCCAGAGCGCCGCGTGATTGGCCACTACACCACGGGACTCTAATCGGTTTTATATATTTATAGCTATTTAAGGCCCTTTTAGGGATATATCTGTCTTTTTTTCTTTAGATAAAAAATAATGGGGATTTGTTAATAGTTGGTGTCTAAGGTTTTTATGGAGACTCTCCTTTTAGGTCCAAAAGAAGTTAAAAAAAGCGTATCAATGGAAAAAGTCATAGATGCTGTAGAAGATGCCTTTAGAGCGCATTATCTTGGTGAGTCTATAATGCCGCCAAAGAGCTATATTGACCTCTCTGAAAAATATAATGGAGATTTTAGAGCTATGCCTGCTTTTTTAGAGGGTTCCTCAGGTATAAAGTGGGTTAATTCCCATCCTGACAATCCCGTTGACCATGATCTACCCACAGTTATGGGTGTTATGATATATAATGACCCAGAAACGGCTTTTCCCTTAGCTATTTTAGATGGAACAACTTTAACCAGATATCGTACAGGTGCTGCAGCAGCAGTTGCTACTAAATATCTGGCCCCCAAAAATTCATCTACTTTAGGTCTAGTTGGAGCAGGAGTTCAGGCACATACTCAAGTTGAGGGTATTTCTAGTATAGTTGATATTGAAAAAGTATTTGTTTATGATATAGATGAAGATGCTATAGAAGAATTTATAGAAAAAGAAAAAGAAAAAGAAAGAAAGTATGAATTAGTTAAAGGAAATTTAGCAGATATATCTAGATGTGATATAATCTCTACCGTAACACCATCTAGGTCACCTATACTTGAAAATGTGGAAAAAGGTACGCATATAAATGCTGTGGGTGCTGATGCCCCAGATAAACAAGAACTTAGTATAGATATCCTAGAAAATTCAAAGATAGTCGTAGATGACTGGGAACAATGCTCAGAAAGCGGTGAAATAAATACGGCAATATCAAAGGGAATATTAAATAAAAAAGATATATATGGAGAGTTAGGAGGAGTAGTCGCTGGAGAACTTAATATTAGAAAAAAAAGAGATGATATAACTATATTTGATTCTACAGGATTAGCGGTACAAGACGTAAGTTCCTCAAAAGTAATATATGAAACAGCAAAACAAAAAAATATAGGAAAATCTATTAAACTAGTAGACACATAAGCTACTCCAAATTACTAATTTATCATATCAAATAATTTTATCAATATAGTCAAAACCAATGTACTAAAAACTCTACCACCACAATTTTATGGAAATATCATATAGAAGCATTCTACTTTACTATTTGTAAACATATATAGATATATGCCGGATATACCTAGCGACCATCCTAGATATGATTCTTTATTAACACGAAAAAAAATAGAAAAGGGAATAGAAAAAGATATAACAGGAAAACAGGGATTAATAGCTCAGGGTAGAGGAGAAGCATTTGATTATCTTTTAGGTGAAAAAACAATAGATAGTGCTTTTAACGCTGAAAGAGCAGCAGTTGCTTGTATGCTATTAGCTGACAAACCAGTTATCTCAGTTAATGGAAATGTAGCCGCACTTTGTCCCGAATACACAGTAGAGCTAGCAGACATAGTTGAAGGTGAAATAGAAGTTAATATATTTTATAGAACAGAAAAAAGAGAGAAAAATATAGCTGAACACCTAAAAAAACATGGAGCTAAAAACGTAAAAGGAGTAAAGCCAAATGCAGAAATACCAGATCTTTCCAGTGAAAGAGCTAAAGTAGACAAAGACGGAATATATAGTGCAGATGTTGTATTAATACCCCTAGAAGATGGTGACAGATGCGAAGCTTTAGTCGAAATGGGAAAAACAGAGATAGTAATAGATTTAAATCCACTATCAAGATCAGCCCGTAAATCAGATATACCAATAATAGACAACATAACAAGAGCTTTCCCAAACATGGTAGAAATCACAAAAAACCTAAAAAACAAAGACGACAACCATCTAGAAAAAATTTTGAAAAAATTCAACAAAACAAAGACATTATCAGATGCAGAACAAAAAATACGAACCGTAAATAAGAATTCAGATTGATCTATAAACTATATAAAAATCCTAATTTTATCTAAAAACTCCCCCCTACAGGGTTACATCTATAACATAAAAAACAAGAATATATACCAGACAAAAAAGAGAGAATCTCAGGCTTAACCATTAGGTAGATTCACTAATAGCTTTATTCTTTAATATAAATATAGGATTTTCTAACATCAGAGTTTGTTTATAAAAAAGTTCGAATTTCGGAGATATAGTATATTTGATAAACTACTCTATAGTAGAGTTTTAGTCTTTCAGCAAAAAACAACTACCCTCCAACACAAAAAACAGAAAAATATATTATATAGAAACAGAGACCTACCACAGTCTCAAACTAAAACAAAAACTTCCTATTTATTTTTATATATTAACAAGTAAATAAATAATCTATTAGAAAAGAACAGTTCTAAATATCTGAAAAAAGAAGAAAAAACAGAAAAACATCTATAATACCTAAATAAAATGGAAAGTACAACGGTAGAACCCGAAAAGATAGAAGATATAGAAGAAGTAGATATACCTGAACCTTTACTAGAAGCTATAAAAAAGGAAATGGACTATCTAAAAAACAGAGGATTAAAACTAGTACGACTAAGAACAAGAGAAAACTCAGACAAAGTATATCAATCAACAATATATGCAGGAGATGAAATGTATAGACTAACTGAAGTACAACCTGGACAGATATCCAAAACAATTTTCAGAAACCCAGAACCCCTTGAAATAACAACAGAAGAAAAAACAGAGACAGCAACAACAGGAGAAGAAATACAAGAAGACATACCAGATGAAGAAAAAGAAAAAACCTACCAAGTAGAACTAGTCAAAGAAGGCGCTAAAATAGAAGTACAAGGAGACCAATATATCCTAGATGCCGCAGAAGAACAAGGATTCGACCTTCCATACTCATGTAGAGAAGGTGAATGTTTATCCTGTTCAGCACTAATAGAGGAAGGAAATGTAGACCAACCAAGAGCAAATGCTATAGACAAAGAAGAAAAACAAAAAGGATACGCACTAACATGTATAGCTATGCCCCGATCAAACCTAAAAGTAAGAACCAACGAAAAACCATAAACCAAAATATAAAATATAAATTAACCACCCAGTATAGCTATAAAACACACAACTAAACAATATTAGATCTAACACAGAAAAGCAACCCTACATAATTTTCTACCTATAAACACTACCTATTAAGTCTAATATCTATACACTAATTTTTATTTAATTATAGATAAGTTGTAGACACTTAAAAAATATCCACAGGTCACCATAAAAACGGATTATCTGTAAACGAATATTTTCCTATTACTATTATTCCTATCTATTAGATATAGTATTTATTCAATAAATAAAAAAAACAAAATTTTAAAATAGTCAAATATTATCAATTTTTTAGTATATTTTCTAGTTTAATAAATAGTTTATTTTAAAAAAGTAAGAAAAAAGAAAGGTTTAGGTATTTGGCGACGAGTCCTTTTCCCGAAGGCTCGCGCACTCCAGTACTCAGGATCACGTGGACGGACTTATCTACCGTGTTCGGGATGGGTACGAGAGTTTCCCCGCCGCTCTGGTCGCCATTGGAAATAAAGCTATGTGTAAGTAATTTCGTCGTCCCACTAGGACTCATTTAGTGGCTAGATCTGTAAAGCCTGTCAGGTTTTAGTAGCTGCGGGCTAAACGTCTCGTTTCCTTGACGCTTACACCCCAGCCCTATCAAACTTGTCTTCTACAAGAACCTTTATACGGAGCCTCTTTTTCGGGAGGGCTTCGGGCTTAGATGCTTTCAGCCCTTATCCTTTGGCGCGTGGCTGCGCGGCAATGCCCTATCGGACAACCGCTAACCAGTGGCGCCGCTTCCGCGTTCCTCTCGTACTGGCGGAAGCTTCCCGTCAGGCTTCTGACATCCCCAGTGGATAGCAACCGACCTGTCTCACGACGGTCTAAACCCAGCTCACGACCCCCTTTGATAGGCGAACAGCCTTACCCTTGGGCGCTTATGCACGCCCAGGATGGGGGGAGCCGACATCGAGGTAGCAAGCCGCCGGGTCGATGTGTGCTCTTGCCGGCGACGACTCTGTTATCCCTGGGGTAGCTTTTTCGTCGTCTACCTCCCTCACCGAGAAGGATGGTAGGTTCGCTAAACCCGCCTTTCGGCTCGCCGTTTCCCGTGGGGTGGAAACAGCGTCAGGCCGGCTTTTGTTCTTGCACTCTATTCCGGGTTCCTGTCCCGGATGAGCCGACCTTGGGGCCCCCTCGATATCGTATCGAGGGGCTGCCGCCCCAGCGAAACTGTCCGCCTGTGGATGTTCCCTTCCGGGTTAGGGACGCGATCCCTCGCGGGTAGTATCTCAGTGACGGCTCGGCGACCCGCTGGCGCGGGCACCTGTGTAATGCCTCCTACCTATGCTGCACGCAAGGGATCACGCCCCAACCACAGGCTACAGTGAAGCTCCACAGGGTCTTCGCTTCCCCCTGGGGATCCCCGGTCTCTGCACCGGGAAGAAAGGTTCACCAGGCCCAGGCTAGGGACAGCGGGGCTCTCGTGGCTCCATTCATGCGAGCCACCAATGAAGCGGCAAGGTACTACGCTACCTTAAGAGGGTCATGGTTACCCCCGCCGTTAACGGGTCCTTCTCCCTGTTGTACCAGGGTTTCAGATACCCGCACTGAGCAGGAGTCAGCGGACGTACAAGGGCTTCCGCCTTCGCGTCCGCCTGTGTTTTTATTAAACAGCCGGAGCCCCCTAGTCTCTGCGATCTCGCTCTCTCAAGCAAGACACCCCTTCTTCCAAAGTTACGGGGCTAATTTGCCGAGTTCCCTTAGCCCGGATCACCCGACCGCCTTGGCCTTCTCAGCCAGGACACCTGTGTCAGTTCTGGGTACGGCCACAATACGAGCCTTTTCACGGGCCCCAGGATTCAATGGATTTACACCATAACCTCTTCACTCGCGTCTATGCATTACGCTCGACGAGTTTAAAGGATTGGACAGCACGAAAATGCTGATCCATCTATCCCGAGGCGTTGGCCTCCCATCGTGGGGAGTATACGCATTGCGGCGCCGGAATATTAACCGGCTTCCCTATTTTCGTCCACTACCAGTTAGGAATGGACTTAGGACCGGCTAACCCTCGGCTGATCAGCAGTGCCGAGGAACCCTTGTCCTTGAGGCGGTCAGGGTTCTCACCTGACTTCGCTGCTACTATTGCCAGGATTTTCTTCCCAACGTGGTCCTTCCGAGTTCACACCCAGAATTCCACCCACGCCGAGTGCCTGCCTATCAGTTACCATTTAGGTAACTCATGGGTATCGGTGGCGAACTTAAGCCCCGAGTATCTTAGGTGCCACAAGCCTCTGCGGGTGAGCTGTTACGCTATCCTTAGAGGGTAGCTGCTTCTAAGCTTACCTCCCCGCCGTCTATGGCTTGCGACTACCTTTAACACTTAGCTCGCACTTTGGGACCTTAACCCATGTCTGGGTTCTTTCCCTCGCGGACCACCGGCTTACCCGGCAGCCCTGACTCCCCGCTTCTATGGCGCCTACAGATTCGGAGTTCGACAGGGAGCGCCTCCCTCTCGGGAGGACTTCCCCCAATCGGTAGCTCTACACTGTAAGCTACCTCAACGGAGGTGATGCTTCGACATCTTTTGGCAGGAACCAGCCGTCGCCGGGCTCGATGGGCTTTTCACCCCTACTCCCAGATCACGGGAGCGCTTTGCAGGGCAGCAACCCTAGCGGGCTTCCATGTTGCTTTCGCAACATTTCACCCTGTCTGGGAGTAGATCGCCCGGTTTCGGGTCATGTCCCAGCGACTTCCCGCGCTTGAACACGGCGGACCATGTATAAAAATACTACGTCCATGTTGGTTTCCCTATGGCTTCCACCATTAGTGGTGTTAGCCTCGCCGCTAGAACATATTCCCTGGCCCGTTTTTCAAAACGTACGACGTAACACCGGCTCTCCTTTAGACCTACTGTGAATTTGCATCCATGTCGTTCCTAAAGGAGCCTTTTATGCTACGTCGCTCTATCACCATCCGATTTCGGGTCTTTTAACCTTCCGTCCTGGAATACTTTTCAACTTTTGCTCACGCTACTAATTCACTATCGGTCTCGGGACGTACTTAGCTTTGGAAGTCGATGCCTCCCAAATTCTCGAGCGAATCTCAACACCCGATAATCTGGGACTGGATCATCCCATTCTAGAAAACTTACGGGGCTTTCACCCTGTATCGCACTCCATTCCAGGAGATTTCAGTTTTCTTTCCTAGGATTAAACACCAGCCCTTAAACACCACATTGTCCCTAGATAGGGACTTCGGTTTGAGCTTATCCGTTTTCGCTCGCCGCTACTTACGGAGTCTTATTTCAATTTCCTTTCCTTCCCTTACTAAGATGTTTCATTTTGGGGAGTTCCTCACCGCACAAGGCGGCTGCAAAGGCGATTCGCATTAGGGAATCCCGGGTTCCAAGGCTCCATGCGCCTTCCCCGGGCTTATCGCAGCTTGGCACGCCCTTCGTCAGCGCCCGAGCCGAGCCGTCCACCGGATGGCACAGGATGGCTAAACAGATCCAGCTTACACCTGAGCCTAGTGGGACGACGAAATTACTTACACATAGCTTCATCCGCACCAATAGAAACGTAAGACTAAGGCCTTACGTATATCTTAAATGGCGCGTAGCTCTTCCCACCATGCTTTCACATGGAGGTGCATCTTCTCGCATAACCCATAGAGGGTTACTTGAGATAAACCTTATGGACTCAGAGGGATTTGAACCCTCGGCCTCCGCCTTGCAAAGGCGGCGCTCTGCCACTGAGCTATGAGCCCTAAGATCGAATCTTAAAATCGGCTTTCCTCTTTAGCGTCCAGTGAGTTTTACGTGGAGGTGATCCAGGCGCTGATTCCCCAACGCCTACCTTGTTACGACTTAACCCCCCTTGCGAAGTCCGGACTCGACCGCTCTCGCGGCCTCGCCCAAACCCCACTCGGGTGGTTTGACGGGCGGTGTGTGCAAGGAGCAGGGACGTATTCACCGCGCTTTACTGAAACACGGTTACTACCGAATCCAACTTCACGAGAGCGAGTTTCAGCCCTCGATCCGAACTGAGACGGGGTTTGGGGGATTAGCTCCTCCTTTCGGAGTTGCATCCCGTTGTCCCCGCCATTGTAGCCCGCGTGTTGCCCGGCCCTTTCGGGGCATACGGACCTACCGTTGCCCGCGCCTTCCTCTCCCTTAGCGGGAGCGGTCCCCCCAGTGTACCCATCATCACCGGAAAACCGGTGACATGCTGGCAACTGAGGGAGCGGATCTCGCTCGTTGCCTGGCTGAGCAGGACGCCTCGCGGTACGAGCTGACGGCGGCCATGCACCACCTCTCACCGGGTCGGGTAAGACCTTTAGACTGACCTTCACTCCCGGTGTCGGGGCCGGTGAGATGACCGGCGTTGAGTCCAATTAAACCGCAGGCTCCTCCGGTTGTGGTGCTCCCCCGCCAATTCCTTTAAGTTTCATCCTTGCGGACGTACTTCCCAGGCGGCCCGCTTACGCTTTTGCTTCGGCGGCTGCGCTCCCTCGTGGAGAGCGCAACACCTAGCGGGCATCGTTGACAGCTAGGACTACCCGGGTATCTAATCCGGTTCGCGCCCCTAGCTTTCGTCCCTGACCGTCGGATCCGGGCTCCCGGGGTGCTTTCGCCATAGGCGGTTCTCCAAGGATCTTAGGATTTCACTCCTACCCCTGGAGCACCCCCCGGGTCTCCCGGTCCCAAGCAGGACAGTTTCCGGCGGCCGCTCCTATGTTAAGCACAGGAATTTCCCGCCGGACTTGTCCTGCCGGCTACGGACCCTTTAAGCCCAATAATAGCGGCCATCGCTAGGGCTGCAGGTGTTACCGCGGCGGCTGGCACCTGTCTTACCCAGCCCTTATTCCTACAGCTTTTTACACTGTAGAAAAGCCCTCGCTGGACGAGGGCACTCGGGATCCCCTTATCGTGCTTTCGCACATTGTAAAGGTTTCGCGCCTGCTGCGCCCCGTAGGGCCCGGGGTCGTGTCTCAGACCCCGTCTCCAGGCCCCCTCTCTCAAGGCCTGTACCGATTATTGGCACGGTAGGCTTTTACTCTACCGTCAACCTAATCGGCCGCAGTCACATCCTGTGGCGCTTATGCATTTCAGAACTAGTGCTTTCCAGCATCTAGTTCCTATGAGATATTATCCTCAGTTTCCCGAGGTTATCCCTCTCCACAGGGTAGTTTAGCCACGTGTTACTGAGCAGTTCGCCCCGTAAAAACGGAGACTCGCATGGCTTAGTCGGATCCCGATAGCAATAGCCTCCGGCAGGATCAACCGGAATCAGCGGGGGAGTTCCCCGCGTAATACTCACTGAGATTACGCCGAGGAAAGCCGACTTCAGATCCGACCTTTACGCAGAGCGCAGGTCTCGGATCCTCATTTTTTTCGTAATATAGCATAAATCATCTATTGTCTTAAAGTTAACGAAAACAAAGGTTAGTACTGTATTTAGCTAGTTTTATACGGTGGGAAAATCAGTGGATAGTGTTAAGTAATTTTAATTAAAAAATATTTTTTAGTATTAATTAAAAGAAAATTTTAATTAAATATATAAAGAAATTTATATTTTTTTTATATATTACAACTAACAATCTTAAAAACCATACAAAAGAAATTAAAAAAATAAATCTATTTCTTTATAATTTAAACTTATCTTAACTATACTTTAAAAGACTCACCACATCCACAAGTCTGCTCAGCATTTGGGTTCTCAACCTTAAAACCAGAAGCCTCCAACGAATCCACATAATCTACTTCACTACCCTCCAATAGATCAGCTGAATGTTCATCTACAATCAACTTAACACCCTTATCCTTCATTGAATAATCATCATCTGAAACATCATCATCAAACTGCATACCATAACTATATCCAGAACATCCACCTCTCTGTACATATATACGAATCCCATATTTATCATTTAACCCCTGATCCTCCATGATATCTTTTGCTTTTTGTGCCGCTTTATCAGTAATCGACAAAATTTGCTTTTGCTCCTGCATAAATAAAAAACGGTTCCTGTAACCCTTAAAGTTTTTCTTAAACCTAAAAAGAAACTAAACACCAAATCAACAAAACATTCAACAATAAATTTTAAAAAATAACACATAAAATAATTTCCTAAAAAATTCTAAACTAAGACAAAAATTCTAAAAACACGTAAAATAAAAAATTAATCTTATATACATATATAACCTCAAAGAAGATTTAGTAGTATTCAACCTATAAAATAAATATGAAACCTCCAGGCTGTGATTCAGTAATAGTAAGATATGGTGAAATAGGGGTTAAGAGCATAAATACCCGTATAGCAATGGAAAAAAAACTATGTTCAAACCTGGAGGAAATACTAAAACACAGAAATATATCAGGAAAAACAGAAAGAGAACTAGGAAGAATATTTATACGTACAGAAGAACCTGAAAAAGCTGCTAAAGCAGCATGTGACTGTTTCGGAGTAGTATCAACAAGTCCAACAAAATCAATACCCTCAAAAAAAGAAAAAATAACCAAAACAATACTTAAAACAGCCAAAAAAAGATTTAAAGGAGAAAGCTTTGCAATAAAAGCAAGATGTACAGAAACACCATTCAGAAGTAAAGAAATAGAAGAAAAAGCAGGAGATCTAGTACGAAAAGAAACAAAAGCAAAAGTAGACCTAGACTCACCAGACTTTACTATATATGCAGAATGCAGAGAAAAAGAAGCATTCGTATTTCTAGAAAAACTACCAGGAGTCAAAGGACTCCCACTAGGAACACAAAACAAACTTGTAACCCTAATAAGCGGAGGAATAGACTCCCCAGTAGCTGCATGGAAAGTAATGAAAAGAGGATGTGAAATAATACCGGTATATTTTGATCTAGAAAAATATGGAGGAGTGGACCATATAGAAAGAGCATTTGAAACAGTAAGAAAACTATCAAAATATGCGCCAAATAAAGACCTAAGAATAAGAAAAATACCAGCCGGCGAAGCAATAGAACTCCTTCAAAAAGAAACAGAAAAAACAAGAATGATATCATATAGACGTTTCATGTTTAAAGCAGCAAAAAAGATAGCTGAAAAAGAACATGCATCAGGGATAGTAACCGGAGAATCAATAGGACAAAAATCAAGTCAGACAATACAAAATCTCTCTATAACCTCAAAAACCATCAACATACCAATATATAGACCTCTTTTATCTATGGATAAACAAGAAATAATAGATAAAGCAAAATCAATAGGAACATTCCAAGATTCAACAATAAATACAGGATGCCATAAAATAGCTCCAAATAAACCCACAACTAAAGCCACCTTAAAAGATGTAAAACAAAAAGAACCAAACAATCTATTAAATCTAGCAAAAAAGAAAGCAAAAGAAACCACTATTGAAAAAATATCAAAAACACAATAAAACCATATTTCCGATAAATTATATAAATATCTATATAAAAAGAATTAATGAATTCTAAAGAAAATAATATAAGACGATTTCTAGTTTTAGGACATAATACACCACTAGATCCAAATTTTTCACTAAATAATCTTCCAGGAGAAGGAAGAATAGACATATTATGTAGATGTATTAACTCAGCATTTTTTCTATCCCATTCAATACGCAAAAAAGTAAGATTATACTTAGTATTACAAAATAAAGTAACAATACGACTGGAAGGAAAAGAACTAAAACACTTAAACCCAGATGAAAGAAGCACTGCAGCTCTTATAAAAAAAGCACTAGAAAAAAGAAAAAAAGTAAGAATCAGAGAAAAAGAAACAACACCTGGTATATATATATCAGAGAGGAACCTAGAAGACATACTAAAAGAGGAAAAAGGAAATATATTACATCTTCATGAAAACACCCAGACACAACTAAAAGAAATAAAAAAAGAAAAAATTGTAAATCCATTTTTTATACTTTCAGACCATAAAGACCTGACAAAAAAAGAAAAGAAAATAATCGAAAAAGAAAGAAAAGTAAAGATCTCTATAAGTCCTAAGATATTACACGCCAATCATACAATAATAGTAGCCCATAACCACCTAGATTACATACAAGAAAAATAAGAAATACAAACCAATACCAAAAATAATTAGATAATATATTCTATTTTTTAGTTTAAAAGAAAATCCTATTACCCTAATATTAAGGATATTATAGCCAAAAAATTACAGATAGTTAACTAAATATTTATTCTCTTGTGTTATTCTATTTTTTCAATTCCGTTACTTGTTATCTTAAAAAAGACTGAATTACCTGAAGGTTTAGATCTATGTTTTTCTAAAATGGCTCTTCTTGATTCTTCATTAGTATTAGATAGATCTACTTTTCCACTTTTTTCAAGTCTCAATATAGTTTTACACCAATGCTCCATCACAGTCCCACCAAATGGTTTATATATATTTTCACCATCTATGCCGCCATCATCAATATCAGTATATACTTGGTTTGTAATTATTACTGCTATATCATATTTTCGAGCTAAAGAACTAAGAAATGCGATCTGTCTACCTAAACGGCTAAGTATTTCTCTCTCCTCACCTACTTCTTTTTCAGCCCTATACAGTCCAGTTGCAGAATCTAATATTAAAAGATTTGAGTTAGAAACTATTCCCTCAGCTTTTTTTAAAGCTTTGCTCTGTTCCTCAAAGTCTAATACATTCTTAATATGAAACCTATTTTTAATTTTTTTATCTTTATTACCTGCAATCTGCTCTAATCTTTCAAGGCTTAACCCTTCTGTATCAATATATACTATATCCGTTCCTTTTTTTGCAACTTCAACAGCAGTCTGTAAAGCTATATTTGTTTTTCCTGTCGAAGGTAAACCATATATTTGTGACACAGTTCTTTTTTCAAATCCTCCATCTAATAAGGAATCGATAGATCCACATCCAGTAGACAATCTATCCATCTTTACATACCTAATATAGTTAATAATAGCTAAACCTTTTTCTACATAAAATATTCACATATACTAGACATATAAAAAAATATATCTATTTAACTATATTTACTATATACGTACATACAGAAATCTTTTTATATTAAAATTTTATCTATCTGTTTTTCCCTTACCATTTCCATCCTTCTATAAAGAGTTGAAAGCTAACTATTCTATTTCAGATATAAGATAGCTAGTTTATAATATTAGATGCTATTAAATCAATATATAGTATTAGTACAAGTAATAAAAGTTAATTAACAATATATCCTTAAATTATAGTAGGAACAATAATAAATTAAATATTTAGTATTTAGGAAAATATCATATTTGGTATGTAATTCTGAAAGCACCAAGTTCTTCCTTCAAAATTTAAAAGATAAAATAAAAAACATCTATTTCTCTGTTAATATAGAATACGGAGTTGTTTTTTATAATACGGTTTTATTTTTAGTATGAAGGTAGACGAGGGCGAGATTGGGGATACACCTATAGTAAAAATAGAGGGAGTTGGAGAACGAGACGGAGTTGATATTTATGCAAAAGTAGAATGGTTTAACCTCCATTCTACTCCATACGGGGGAGGATCAGTGAAATCTAGACCTGCTGTTTATATGATAGATAAAGCTGAAAAACTTGGTGAACTCACCCATGATAAAACAATAATAGAACCTACAAGTGGTAATACAGGAAGTGAAATTGCTAAAATAGCTAAAGCCAGAGGCTACGATGTTCTTATAGTGATGCCAGATAATGCGGGAAAAGGAAAAATCAAAACAATAAAAGATGCAGGTGGAGAGATAGAACTAGTAGATGCTTTAAAAGGATATGATGCAGTTATAGAACGAGCTGAGGAAATATTAGAAAAAAACCCTGAAAAATACTATATGCCAGATCAATATAGAAATTCCGCTAATCCCCTTTCCCATCAGGAAGGAACTGCTGAAGAGATAAAACATCAAATAGATGATATAGATTATTTTATTGCAGGTGTTGGAACTGGAGGCACTATAACAGGGATTTCTAGAGGATTAGAAAAAGAAAAAACAGAAATAATAGCAGTAGAACCTGATTCACCAATGCATGCTATAGACGGCCTCAAATATCTAGGTGAGGGACATTATATACCGGATATATTTGACAAAAAAAATATAGATAGGGAAATCAAGATTTCAACAGATAATTCCTATAAAAGAGCTAGACAGCTACGTGACTTATATTCAAATAAAGATCCTAAAATAGTGAATAAAGGTCAATATACAGAAAAGATAATAAGAAAAAAATTAAGAGTGGATAAAAATTTCTTAATTGGAACATCGGGGGGAGCTAACATAGAAGCTGCTGTGGAAATATCCGAAGAAGATTCAAATACAGTTATAATTCTTGCTGATAGGGGAGATAAATATAAAAATAGTCTATGGCGAGAATTATTCTGATTTATGAAGACTTGGATTCCTTTCAAACCTGAAAACTCAAAAACAAGACTTGCTAACATATTGAATAAAAAAGAAAGAGAGGAATTCGCAACATCAATGCTACTAGATGTATATGAAGCTATAGAAAAAACTGGAGAGGACCCAATTGTTCTCTCAACCAAAGAGCTTTCATTAGATATTAAAACCAAGATATCAACTAAAGATCTTTCTCCTGCTGTTAATTCCATATTGGATCCTCCTATAGCTGTAGTAATGTCAGATCTTCCCTTAGTTAATCCCAAGAGTCTTAAAAAACTTTTCGAGCCTTCCACAGATCTGGTAATAGCCCCAGGTAGAGGAGGAGGTACAAATGCCTTTGTATCAAGATCTTCTTTCAAAGTAGACTATGGAGGAAGTAGTTTTATAAGACATCTAGAAGAAGCTGAAAAAAGAAATTTAGATGTTGAAATAATAGATTCATTTCGTCTATCAACAGATATGGATGAACGCCAAGATCTAGTTGAACTATTAATCCATGGAGAAGGTAGAGCTAAAGACTTCCTAGAAAAATATTTTAAACTTTCAGAAAACGATAGAGCATATATAGAAAGAAAAAAAGATCTTGAAAGTTAACACACTATAATATTGATGAAACTTATAGAAAATATACCGATAGAAGATAAATCTCTATTACCTGAATCTTCTTTTTTTATTCCAGATGAAATAAAAGAAGAAAAGAAAGAGGAAATATTAAAAGAGATATCTGAAAAACAAACTGCAATGTTAGTTGATGGAGACGCAGATGGTATAGGAGCCGTTGCAGTAGTTAAAGAAGCTCTAGAAGATGTAGGTTTCCTAGCTACATCACCAAACAACTTAAAAGAAGACCTTGAAAGATTTAAACAAGTCAATTCTTCAAAGATATTCATTGTAGATCTATGTCCAGACTCACTACAAAAAATAGAACCAATTAAAGATATAGCAAAAAAAGCTGACATATATTGGTATGATCACCACAAATGGGACGAGGAGATACTAGAGGCTGTAGAAAAGATGGGAGTGGAAATAGTTATAGGGGACAGTGAAAAAGTCTGTTCTGCAGATGTTGTTCTAAACGAACTTGAGTCAAAAGGCCACACAGTTAGTGAACAAACAAAAGAACTGATCAAATTAACAAGAGACCATGACTTATGGATAAAAAATGATCCCAGATCAGATAATCTATCAGATTTAAGCCATTACTTGTCCTCAGAAGAATATTTAGAAGCAATACAAGGAGGGATAAACATTGATGAATATAAAGATTTCCTAGAAGAAAAAAGAAGAGAAAAAAGAAAACTAATAGAACTAGCGGTCAAAAGAAGCTCCATAAAAGAAATAAAAGGAATCAAAATTGCTCAGACATACGGTAGATGCTCACAAAATGAAGTAGCAGAAAAACTTAGAGAACAATCAGACGTTGTAACAGTAGCAAAACCTGAAGGAGGTATATCTATTAGAGGAAGTGAATCATTCAAAAAATGCCACGAAGTAGCAAGTCTACTTGGGGGAGGGGGACATCCTAAAGCTGCTGGCTGTAAACCTCCTATCTTTAACTCTATGCTAGATTATGCTAAACACTGGGTATCCAAAGGAGAAAAAGCAAATAAAGAAGTCTTAGAAGCATTCAAAAAAGTAGTTAATTGATGTTCTCACACATAGACCAAATATTCTCTACAGCATAGATAACCTCTATATATTTAGGAAGCTATAGACCATTTACATTAATACACTAACTTTTCCACCAATATAAAAACATTAAATAAACTAGATTTAAGCTATTCCATAATATCTTAAAACATTGATTTTATTTTGAATTTATCAAATATAAAATACTTTATATGATTTGACATCTTCCCCACCTTAAACAGGGGTGAGGATTCCTCTATGGGGATATTGAGGTTGCGTGTTTCCTAGGTGGTGAAGTACGCTTTCGCGTCCCACGTCCGCGGTAGCAGTCCGGTTGTTACCAAGTGATTTACATCACACACAGCGGTGTCAAAGCTGCCTTCCACCCTATCCACGATAGGCGTCAAACTGACGGCGGATTCTCTAGTTCCGCGTGGCACTCCGTTCACTTCGGCTTTATCCGTTAGGCAGAGCACGGTCTACCCCCTCAAAGCAATATTCGTAGAAGCGTTTAAATCACTATGTCTTTCATATCCACATTTTTGGCATCAGAAGTGGTCACCATCCCTAACTGTGTCTTCACTTTCTTTACAGCTACTACAGAGTTGGGTAGTGTTGTAGGACTCTATTTCTCTACAGAAATAACTTCTTTCTCAGCTTTGTATTTGATGAACTCTTATAGTTGGTAGAAATGCCAACTGTGAATACCGTTCCACTCACTACCTTCTCTTATTCCCTCTAGGTTTTCTAGTTTGGTGTGGGGTTTTTGGACTGTTTTGATGGGTTGATTAGTTTATGGGAGAATGTGGTTTAGGTCTTTTATTCGGCGGTTTTCTTTGTTATCTACGTGGTTACGTCCGTGAGCCGCATCCGCTTTTTGAAGCGATTCGCGTAGGGAACGAAACTTCCGCTTACATATTGTTTGTCTACCAGAAACAAACAACA
>JAHENH010000159.1 GCA_018609935.1 Halobacteriales archaeon
AAACCATATCGGCCTCTTTTCCGTTCATCAACTTATCCACATCATCTTCGTTCGTAGCATCCCCACACATTACTCGATGAGGCCCTAGTTTGTATATATCGCCCTCTTCGACTTCGGTGTCTTCGCCGACTTCAAGCTCATAATCGTCCTCTTGAACTTCTTGGTCTTCGTGCCAGACTTCATTTATTTCTTCTTTTGAAAATCCTAAATCTTCGAATTCTAGATCTATATCCATGTTGTCGATTTCTTGTAGTTCAGCACTTAGTTCTTCCTCTTTCCATCCGGATTCTGTTAATTTGTTATCTGCCAAACGATATGCTTTTATTTCTGCCTTTGTCAAATCCTCTCTACGAATTGCAGGGAGTTCTTGCATATTTAGTTTTTGAGCTGCTTTATATCGGCCGTGGCCCGCTATTATCTCATTTTTTGCATCTATTATTATCGGGACAGTAAACCCAAATTTTTGTATACTACTTGCGATTTTGTCGACTTGCTCGCCAGGGTGTTCCTTTGGATTATTCACGTATGGTACTAGATCCTTAATTTTTACTTTTTCTATTTTGTCTTTTATATCTATATTTTCGTTTTCGGTCATTTTATTCCTCTTTAAATATTTCCTCTGATAGGGTTGGATTACTTTTACTCTTTATATCTTATTTCAAGATTTTCATAAGGTTCTATTCCTTTTTCTTTCCATTCCACACCTGTTGCAATATCCAAATTTTCATATTCTATTGCTTCCTCTACCGTCTCATCAATTTCGTATTCTTCTATTTCTCGCTTCAATTCTTTCTTCTTGCTCATACTCCACCCATTCCAATTTTCAACAAATCTTTTAGGATCCAGATAGATACTATTTTCTGTATACAATCCTTCTTCTTTTGTTATTATTTTATTTTCTCCTGTTTCTTCATCTATCCAGACTACTTTTTCAAGCATCGTATGCTCATTTTCCAAATTGTATCTCATTGCTTTTACTAATTCTTTTTTACTCAACTCAAGTTCAAAATTTATTTTATTTTCATTCATTCTTACCACCTTCACAATATTATATATAATGCATAAGGTTTTTAAAGGGTTGGATTATTCTAGTCCATTTTATCGAAAACATTCTCATCTTCATTTGTATATTCATTTAATTTGCTGCTATTAAAAGAGCGATTTTTTTCTTCCAAATATTCTTCACCATTACAGAATTTTATACCTCTTAAACAACGTACTTGTTTCCCCTGTATATTTGGGCGGTAATCTTTTGCATTTAGTTTTATTTTTACTTTATCAAAAAATTCTGACCGGCTCTTTATTTTATCGCTTTTTCCGTGATATTTACAAAAATCTTTATAAAATTCGTAAATATCATCTTTAATTAAATAATATCCGTTTTGTTTTTCTAAATATTTATTTATGAAAGCAGGTGTTGGTGCTGTTCTTTCTTTCCATATCTGTTTTATTTCTTCCAAATTCTCAGATATAGAGAATTTACCATTTTCCTGAAGTCTTTCTAATCCTTCTAAAGCCCAATTTAGAAGTCCGCTCATTTCTTCCTCTGTCAAAATTTCATCTAATATATTGGCATTTTTTTCTTTATATTTATTTGAATCTTCTTTTATTTCCTCTTTTTCTACAAATTTATAAGGGAATTGTATTATTATCCACCGGCGGTAAAATGCCTCTGTATTATCTGTTGTTTCAGGTAATTGATTCGCGGAATAAACAAGCTTTGCATAATTTTTAAATTTTATAGGATCTTGATGTTTTTTTTCTGCTCTTATAGTGTCTCCTCCTGTTAACATCTTGAAAGTTCCTGTATTTCTTAATTCCTTGTTAGAGAGATCAGCATGTATATTTGCCAATTTACCAAACAAATCAATCTTAGCAAATCTATTGTTTAGAATTTCTTGAAGTGCAGGGGATGCGACATTTTCTTCTCCCAAAAACTTTTCTAATAAATTTAATAATGTCGATTTGCCATTTGCTCCCTGTCCTAAGAGCATAAAACCTTCTGCTATTGGGTAATCTTTTAGAAGGCAATAGCCAAACATTTCTTGTATAATCTTTACATCTTCATCTTCTACTATTTCGCTTATAAATTTTTCTATTTTTGGGCAGTCGGCATCTGGATTGTATTCCCAAGGTATCTTAGTTATGTGAATATATTCTGGTGTGTGGTCTTCTAATTCCTTTGTTTCCAAGTCTAAAACACCATTTTCTACTACTATTTTGTTGTCTGGGTTGTTAAACTTTTCTTCAGGTATATAGTTATCTATTCTTATCCTTTCTACAGTTTCATTTATATAATGATTTTTTGAATATCTGCCTAAACGTTTTTGTGTTTCTTCCTTTATTTTTGTCTTGCCATACGGTTTATATATTCCATTTTCATAGACATATATTTCTTCACTTTCTTTGTGTGTAGCAAAATCATAATCTTTTTGTATTTCCTCAGCCATCCACATCGGTACAAATTTAGGATGGTCGTCTTGTGTGAAATATGGCAAATCTTTTTTTTGTTTTCCCGCATTAACCATTAGTATTCCTCCTCAATTATTTCTAGTACTCTATTGTAAGCTTCAGGATCTAGTTTCCACTCATGTTTAGATTCATTCACAACTTTATGTTTGTCTGCTATGTGATACATTGCTCTTAGAGGTACGGGGTCATCTTTCGGAATTATGTGGTTGTTTTTGGCATACAGCCAAGCCTCCCAAATTGCCTGATTGTCGCCTATTACATAGCTAGGTCCCGTGGACATTCTATCTTGTGCATTCTTATGTCCTGTGCCGGCTTGCTCGCATCTTAGATAGCCTGATTTTATGCATAAGTACTGTATAGGGTTTAGGGAGACTAAGTGGCGCCAGCAGTGCGCTAAGCCTGTCTTAGAGCTTATTGAGAAATTCTTACCTGTATCGCTAGGGTGTAATGGGTGTGGATTTCGTTCGTCTAATTTGTAGTCTATTAAATCACGCATTTCTAGGTCGAATAAGGCGCTGTGGTCATTGTCTGTTTTTTTTGGATTAAAATATTGTTTTTGCGCTCGTATTTTTTCTATTTCTTGTTTTTTTCGTTGATTTTGTCTGTATGTTTTTTTGAAGACTTTTGGGAGTTCCTCGAAATTTATTTCATTTATATTTTTGTCGTTGGCGATTGTGTATAGTCCTCTTTTAGGATCTTTCATCGCCTGCTCTTTTTGTTTTTCTGTTATTTCTCCTCCCTTGATTTTATTGTTTAAGTCTCGCTCTGGGCAGGGTACATAACTTCCCGGCGCGACAACATATTCATTAGAGGCTCGGACTTCTCCTTTGTCTGTCGGTATGTTTGTTGGTAGAATATCATCTTCAGGATCCGCCCAATATATCCCGTGTGTGCCTGTCCTGCTCCTGCTTCGAATTTTTAGAGTGGGTTTTAGTTCATCTTCTATTTTTGGGGTATCTATGTCGACAGGGACAAGTTTATCATTATTTCTTGCAGCAATTCCAACGTTCCCGCGCTTATCTTTTAGTCTTCTTATTGCTTCTCTAGGATTTAACAAATTCCTTTTTGATTTCCATGATGTATTTTTTGGTACATCAGGCGCTTTATTATTTTTTTGGATTGGGAAGAGCCACGGTGTATAGTTTTCAGGCGCTGTATTTTTCATTATTTCCAAAAATTTCACCAATTCTTTGTAATCTGGCAAAAACTTGTATCTAGTCATTATACCGCTCCTTATTCAATTTCATGAACTTTGAAGAGCTAAGGAACGCCATAGGGAGATTTTTTACTTGTCTTGTGTGACGTTCTATTTTTGCCATTAGGGCGCCGACTCTAGGTTTAGAAGGGAGAACCACATCTTCTGCGTTTTTTTGGCGTCTAAGCGCTTTATAGTACTCTGAGGCTGGTCCTTTGTCCCAAGTCCGCCACAATAGTCTTGTTATGCTGTGCGTTGCTAATTTTTCATCTATGCCTATGGTGTTTTTTAGGTAATCGTTGCGGTGCTCTACATAATCTTCTTTTCCTTCCTCTTTGTTGTACAAGTAGCCGTCTAAACTGGACTGCGTCGCAAAAAGAAAAGCGTCAATATTAAGTTTATCGTCTAATTTTTGTTGTTTTTGTGGATTATGATAATTTACTTGCCCTGTCCAATATTCTCCCGCATATTGTATTGTTTGGTAGTAGCCATCTAGGATATCTTTATGTTCCCTGCCTGGTTTAGTCTCTATTAATATATTTTTGTTATTTTTTTGGATCAACAAGTCAGGTTTTCTGTTGCTGTTTGCGTGGAAAGTCGCATATCCTGCCTTATTCTTTTGATTAAAATATACTTGCCATCCATGATCATTTAACCAGTTGGCAATTTTTCGCATGGTATCCTTAGCTTCACTTGGCATTATTTTCCTCCTCAGATTCTTTTTTCCACATACTTAAATATTTACCGTATTCTCCGTTTTCTGGTTGCATTATTACTTTATCTCCTTTTTCTAAATCTAAGTATTGTGATAATTCTACTGGTATAGTGACTGTGTCGCTGTTTCCTCTTTTCACAACAGATATAGTAAATTGTACCTTGTCGCGGTTTGCTATATCTTTTTGTGTATCTTTATCGTTTACATTCATACATCTAAATATGTGTCTTAAGGTTTTTAAACCCTAAGTTTTGGGACTGAAATAGGGTCATATCCAGCATATCCAACCCAAACTGAAAACTTTTTGCATAGCCATGCGCATGTGCGTGTGTGCGTGCGCTATTGCTCGCGAGTTCGCACGCATGACTAACAAAAAAGTTTTTCGTTTACCCTGGATATAGTGGATATGATTATTTAGAGCGGGATCGACAAAAACTTTTAAAAAACTTAAGGTATAAATAGTTTTTGTGATAAAATGGTCGAACTTTTAACTTCCGCGAGTTTAGGCGTCGGAGCTGTTTTAGGTTTGTTCTTT
>JAHENH010000160.1 GCA_018609935.1 Halobacteriales archaeon
CAGAGCCATTATCAAGACATCAATAAACTCGGGCAGAGTAAAAAAAGCCATTGAGAAGAGAAAAAAACAGGAGTTATAAAAAAGTTGTGTTTGAAAAGTCAGGAAACAAAAGTTTTAATAAATAAACACCTCATCCAAAAGGAACATGGAAAAAAACTGGAAAATAATCCAGGACCAGGAAGAAGTTGTAGATAAAGCAGGAGAGACGTATAGAGAAGCGTTCGGAAAGAAGAGTTGGTACGGCAGGTGCATATTCCTGAGTTGGTACTGTGGACGAGGAGATTGTAAATTCTGTTACAGAAGCACAATCCAGCACAAAAAAAGGTTCAGAGATAAAGCCCGGAGGAGCACAGAGTCAATCATAGTGGAGGCTCTGATAGCGAAAGCGATGAACTGGGAGTTGGAGTTCCTCACAGGAGGACACGACTGCCTCCCTTTTGAAGATATAGAAGAGATAAGCAGAATAATCAAAGACGTCTTCCAGGAGAAAATATGGGTGAACCTCGGAGCGCTGAGCAAAGAGAAGTTGAAAAAACTCTCCTCATATGTAAAAGGCGTGGTTGGAAGCGTAGAGACAACAAACAAAGAACTTCACGACGAGGTCTGCCCGAGCAAGGGAA
Organism: Halobacteriales archaeon; assembly: GCA_018609935.1. The sequence goes on from JAHENH010000160.1 coordinate 621, forward strand.
TAAAGGAATACGAGGAGATGTTTAGAAACGCCCAGGAGTTAAACATGAAAAGAAGCATGACCATAGTTATAGGGTTGGGAGAGGAGAAAGAAGATATAAAAAAGATGTTCAATTTTATAGAAAAACACTCGCTGGAGAGAATAACCTTCTACGCACTCAAGCCGGTCAAAGGAACCCCCTACGAGAAAGGCCCAGACACCGACTACTACACGTGGTGGCTTGCCAACACAAGAATAAACTTTCCTCAACTAACAATAATAGGAGGCACCACCGCCCGTAGAGTGGAAGAAGTAGATAAACTTCTTGAAGCAGGAGTGAACGCAGTGACCAAGTTTCCCGCGTCAAAAAAAGTGGGGACGGAGGATGCCAAACTCTTCGCACAGAAGTATAGAGACGCCGGGAGAGAATGTGAAGGAAGGTTCTACTCCTACCCAGAAAAAGACTGGGATGAAGAGATAGAGAAGATAGATATTTCTGAAGAGTTGAAGAAAAAAGTAAAGAAGAAACTCGAAGATTACATAGGAAGAACTATTTAGTATCGGGTACTTCAAACCCCCTATGTTCTTAAAACACTTTCTTCAAACCTTATCTTGACTTATAATTATCTATAATTTACTCTATGATTTGTCAACCTATTAAAAAACTTTCGAAAAGATTGTTTTCTCATCGTAAACTTTCCGACATATCCTCCCAAGATATTATAAAAAAATTATGATAAAATAAAGTTAAATAACTAAATAAAAAATGATTTAGAAGTGGAAAGATGGAAGGTGAAGAAAGAAGAGGAATAATAACTATAGAAGGTTCAGATTGTACAGGAAAGACATCTGCGTTCTTGTATCTATCCGAACTTCTAAGAAAGGAGAAGAGTATAACATTTAACGAGGGCCCAATCTATCCGACTGAGTTAACATCAAAACTTCTCTCCAGAAGCACCCAAACCAATAACTTAGATAAAGAAAGATTATACACAACGGCGTATATGATAGACAAAATAGAATGGGACAAAAAAAATAGAGAAAATAACAGGATAATTATTCAGGACCGATACTGGCCTAGTGTTGTTTCTTATGGAAAATTTTTGAACCAGAAAAGATCTATCCATGCTAACGAAAATTTTATCCCTTTTTTCTTAATGCCAAGTTTGGCCATTCGGCTTAAATGCTCCTTGGAAGAAAAAATAAGGAGATGTAAAGAAAGAGGAAAGAACTCGACTATAGATAGGTATTTATTAGAAGATGATGAAAGAATAAGAGAATTAAATATAGAAATAGATAAGTCACTAAAGGATATACCAGTGGTATATGAAATAGACACAACAGACAAATCAATAGAAGAAGTAGCTTTAGGCATAAAAAATTATCTGGGAATAGAAGGATATTTAGGATAGGAGAAGTAAAAGATGAATAAAATAAGATATAATTACGGAAAACTGAAAGATAAAGTAGAGGGAGAAAAAACATAATTTATTATAGAAGAGATAATAAAGAGATGTCAATAAATATTACCAACAAATGTCCTAATTCTTGTGTTTTTTGTATAAGGGATAGAGATAAGGGATGGGGGTATCAAATCTTTATTTAACTCAAGAGCCATCAGAGGAAGAAGTCTTAAAAGAAATAAAGAATTCTATTGATAAAAATAATAGTGATGAAATAAAAAAAGTTAAAATATGTGGGTATGGAGAACCTATGACAAGAGTAAATATTTTACCAAATATAGTAAAATTAATAAGAAAGAAATGCAGAAACTCTACTATTCAGCTTACTACTACTGGTTGGATAATTTACCATATAAAGGAGGGGGAAGAAAGTTTTAAAGAAAGTGTTAAACAGGGACTCGACCAAATTTACTTAGGAATACATTCAACTAATACTGAAGATTACGGAAAAATAGTTAGACCATCAATAGATGAAAAAGAAGCTTTTAACCAAATAATAAAATTCATAAGATTATCTCAACAGTTAAATTTAAGAGTGAGGTGTTCCTTTGTTGATATTAAAAATTTATCAGAAAAAAAGGTTCGGAAATTTACCAATAAATTAAATTGTGAATACGACATAAGAGAATTCGAAAAATGAGAACAAAATTGAGAGTTGGAGCCATAATATTCAGAAAAGAAAAGATATTAACTACCCTTATGGAAAAAGATGGCTATTCTTACCATGTCTTACCAGGAGGAGGAGTTGAAGAAAAAGAATCTATATACGAAGCTCTTAAAAGAGAAGTTAAAGAAGAAACAAACATAGAGATAACTAAATTTAGATTAGTATATCTCCGAGAGTTAAATATGGAGAGCGGAGATAGAGGAGTAGAATTCTATTTTTATGTAGAAGATTACGAGGGAAAGCCAAAAAGAGGATATGATCCTGAAGAAAAAGATTCTTCCTTAAAAAAAATATGTTACCTGGATCCAAAGAAACTGGATAAAATAGAATTCCATCCAAAACAATTAATTTCGAATATAAAGGAAGACAGAAAACATAATTTCAATAACTTTAAACACTTAGGATTACATAATTATCCTTAAAAATGAAATACGAAAATTTAGAAGGGAAATACGATATATTTTTTGAAAAAAAAGTCATGCCTTTCCTTAAAGAAAATCTTGAAAAAAACAAACTCACTACCCCTGTCTATCACTTATTAGAAAATCTAAATATAAATAGATTTAGGAGTGGACTTCCAATTTTAATTGCTAAGGAATACGGAGTGGACGAAAGTGTTATTATACCTTTATCTTCATTTTGCGAAACAACATTCACAACTGCCATGGCTCAAGATGACTATTATGATGGAGATGACTGTAG
>JAHENH010000161.1 GCA_018609935.1 Halobacteriales archaeon
AAGAGCATTTGGGTTATAGTGTATTTTAGCCCGGATATAGGTTCACTCATTGACATTTCCCCTGCTAGTAAGCCACTAAATAGCGCTTGTATTAAAGAAGCATGAAAGAACAACAACCGAAACATATCTATTGATATTCCACCTCCTGCAAATAATCCAGTAGAACTTCCTCCACTACCTGAACTTCTCGCTTCTGCTAGGTTAGGTAGGAAAAAACCTGTTAGTACAGCCATCACAAAAAGAAAGACTAGGAAGCTAACAAGTATTATTATAACATAGACAAATGTTTCACTAAATCTATCTCTTTCCAGTTGGTATGTTTTCTCTGCGTCTTGTGCTGCTACATCTATTATTTCTCCTATATCACCGGTAACTCTGTTGGCCTCTGCTAAAAGCTTCATTGTTCTAGTTATTCTTGGTATTTTTAGACGGTTGGCCATGTTTCTTAGTGCTCTCGATAGATCTCCGTGCCACATTACTTCATTAGATACATAACTAATTTGTTTTGAAAGTATTCCTGTTGTTTCTTCTGCAACCATTGAAAGCCCTTCATATAGAGTGACACCCATTTCGTTAGCTCCTTTTACATTTTTTAATATCTCAGGAAGTTGTTTCGCTGTTTTTTTCCATCTTCTAATTTTTCTTTCATGAAAAAAAGAAAGTGGAACAATAACTATAAATAAAGGAATAGCTACAAGAAATGTTGTTGTCCAAGTTGGTCTTTTTTCAAAACTAGTAATACTTAAATCAGCAACTCCGTAAAAAACAAAACCAATAAAAACCAAGATCGCAAGAGGTACAGAGATATATAGAGAAAGTATCGGTTTTTCCCTTATTTCCTTAATTTTATCAAGAAATCTCTGAATTTTAGTTCTTCTTTCTGTCAAATGTTTTCGAAATTGTTCCTGTTGTTCCGTCATCGACATAGTTTCAGTTGCTGATTCCCTTTCGACCATTATAGTATCTATTAACACAAGAAAAAACAAACTAGATAAGGGAATACCTATATATATTATTAAAGCAAGCAACAAAAGTCCAGTATTCTCTATAGATATTATAATAGTCTGGATTATTATGATGAATAAAGGACCCGCTATTAATAATGTGACATATGATTCAGATATAACCTCTAAAGTTTCTAATAGGCTTTCTTGTTCTCTCCTTGCAGTTTCTAATGCAGACCTGCTTCTATTCCATAAAAACTCCTCCATATTGCCACCTGATTCTAATACATTAAGTAGATGGTCTAGAAAAGAAGAAAAGTCATCACTTGGACTATTTGAGCTTGCTTTTCTTAAAGCTGATGTTACATCCCTACCAAAATATTCCATCTCTATTCTTATATAGTTAAACTCTCCTGCTAACTGTCCGTATGCATCTGGAGCTTCAGATAAGGTTTTTATTATACTAGGCATACTCATCCCTCCACTAGAAAGAGCATACATGAACGTTATTCCATGAGGTAAAGCAATATTTATTTTCCTTCTTCTTTCTGAAACATAATAATTAGGTATATAATAGAGATATATTCCAGTTATAGATGCAAAAAGGACAAAAAATACAATAGATAAAAAAATACCCTGAAAAATCAATCTATTTTGTTCAATAAATGAACCAACACTAGAAGGAAGTGAAACAGAAAGACTAGGTAAAAAACTACCTAAAAGTACAGTAATCAAGACACCTATTAAAACACCAATAAATCCTGAAATTAAGGACCAAAAAATAACTCGGGAAAGAAAAACATCATAGCTAACTCCTATTCTTGCCTGTCTAAGTTTTTTTATTAATTCAGAATATTTATCCCTTTTATTTCTAAAAAACCTACCGAAAAAATTATAAGCTATTCTATCAGTTCTCTTTAAAGACTTTTTTAGGGTTGTAGGTTTATCTTTTTTAGTGTTAGACATTTAGTTTTCTAATCTATATATTGCCCTTTTGTCTAATGTTCCAGTTCTTATTTTATCAAGAACTTTACTCTTATTCCTCATAAATGACTGAATAACCTTTGTACTATGATCCCAACTAGTTATATCTTCTTCTAATAAATATTCTAACAGTTCCTGTCTATGATCTAGTTCTTTTTGAAGCTTCTCTGATGACCATCCATTAGATCTCCTTAGCTCTTCTAAAACCGTTGAATTACCAACCTTCTGAAATGTATCATCTGTAGATTCCCACCTAAATACAGTATCTGTTCTAATATTTCCACTTCTAGGATCAACACCTAATATCTCAGATATAGTATGGCTTCTTCTAACTCTTTTATTACCCATAGGAACTTGGACTTGCACACTAACTATATCTAGCGCTTCAATCATTGCACGTGGAACATCTATTGGAGGATTGGTAAGTCTATGTATAGCAGATTCAACAGAATCAGCATGTAATGTAGAATAACATGTATGACCTGTACTCATAGCCTGAAAAAGTGTAGTTGCTTCTTTACCCCTTACTTCTCCAACCAAAATATATTCAGGTCTCTGACGTAGCGCAGAAGTAAGTAACTGAAACATATCTATCTTACCTCTTTCATCCCCTCCAATGGGTTCCCTTGTAACAGAAGGAATCCAATTTTCATTCCGAATAGCAAGCTCTCTTGTATCTTCTATAGAAGAAACTTTACTACCAGGAGGTATAAAAACAGAAATAGCATTCATACTAGTGGTCTTTCCGCTACCAGTACCTCCAGCAAAAATCAAAGACATGTTGTTTTCAATACAAAGCCATAGATAAGCCATCTGCTCAGTAGAAAACGTATGGGTATCTACAAGTCTTATTGGAGAGAAAGGTTCCTCACCATATTTCCTAATTGTAAAAGAAGACCCTCTAGATGTTACTTCTCTCCCTAGAGAAAGCTGTACTCTATATCCTTGAGGGAGAGAAGCATCCACAAGTGGTTCTGAAACACTTATATGTTTTTCACCTTTCTGTGCGAGTTTTATTATAAAATTATTCAATTCTCTTTCAGGAACCGTTATATTTGACCTTAAATTAGAATAATCTTGATGATATACAAATATCGGTGAATTAGGAGCATTACAAGAAATATCCTCAATATAAGGATCTCTAATAATAGGATCTATTTTTTCATAGCCAACATAATCTCTTTTCAAATAATATAGAATTTTATACCTTGAATCAGGATCAATATTTATATTATATATATCAAGTAGAGTATAGAAATTATCCTCAAGCACCTTTTCTTTAGCACTATCAGAGTCTTCTATTTTTTCACGCATCAAAGTATCAATTAAACGTGTTTCTAATTCATTTCTAATTTCCACCTCAGATTCATTCAACTTCGGCTCAACTACTCTATACAAATATTGTTCATTTTCTTCATTATATAAAATAGCCACAAAAGAATAAGGCTCATTAACCCAATACCTATCCCGTTCTTCAAATCCCTCCAAACTCTCCAAATGAGCCACGCCTTCTTTGGAAGATCTAACAAATTCTCCAAGATCTTCTGTAACTGAACCAACATCCACTTTACTTATAGAACCAAAATCCGAAGATCTATCCTCAATTTTTTCTGCAAGGTTTTCAAGATTAAACTCACCATCTACATCCAAATCCTCTTCCCTACCATCACCTACTTCTTTATTAAAACCAGTTAATTTATTTTTACCTCCTTTTTTGGCACTATCTTTGTTTGAAATATCAACGTCTTCTAGATTTTTAGGTTCATCCTTTTCAATTTTTTCTGCAAGGTTTTCAAGATTAAACTCACCATCTACATCCAAATCCTTTTTTTCACTATCTAAATCTCGAATGTGTTCTTCATCCTTTTTTTTCTTTTTGTAAAAGGATTTAATTTTTTCTAAAATAGATTTATTTTCTTTATCAGGTGATTCCTTATCCATTTTTAGATTTCTTTGTTTTTAAAAACCGAACACAAAATCGATATATTTTTTAGAAACATAAAGTAAATATTTTTTCTTTAATTGTATTCGCTTCTATACACATATATTTTTTGTGTATATTTTTTTAATAGTCTTAACATATAAAAGATATACTAAAAATAATTAAATATTATAATTTTTTATAGATAAGATATAACTATATCATTGTATTCTAAAAAAATCATATTTTTGACTTTATATTATTAGCCATTCTTTTATACATTTGTGATGCAAGTGAATCAACATTATAATCAATAACAGAATGTCTATATGAATTAGCTTTTTTTATATTTTCATCTTCTGGTATTCTAGCTAATACATCGGTCCCTAAGATTTTTTCAATCCTAGATACATTTACCTCCGTTTCCTCGTCTCCTTCAACTCTATTAACAATACAACCAATTATATCAGACCCAACATTTTTAGCTATATTTTGGGTTTTTAACCCACTCAATATACCCGAATTAGTTGGGGTAGTTATTGAAAAAACACTATCTACTATATCTAAAAAATATAATAATTCTCTATTTAGGCCCGGAGGTGTATCTATAATAATACAATCAGAAGTCTCTTCCAGATATGCTAGATCCAAATTTTCTGGATTTGCTTTACTATATGATTTAAGTTCCAAAGATGAAGGAACAACCTTAAAACCCTCTTTTTCATATGTTGCCTCATTAATATTAACTTCATCTGCCAAAACATCATGTAGAGTAAATGGTTTATCTTCAAGACCTAATAAAAGACCAAGATCACCCATCCCAATATTTCCATCAATCAAAACTACATCTACATCTTCTTCCGATAAAGCTGCTCCTAAATTAATAGCTGAAATAGTTTTTCCAACTCCTCCCTTCCCGGAAGCAATAGCAAATTTCTTACAAGTCATTTCTATTTTGTACAGAATAATAGACTATTTTATAAATAAAAAACATTTTTTTAATCACATCTCTTCAAGAGCATCTTGTATATTTTCTTCATCTATATCTTCAAAAGAAACAGATTCGCTTTCTTCTTCTAATATTTCCCTAAGTTTAGAAAATTCTTCACTAGATTCTAGTTCTTCCTTTGATTTTTCTTTTCTTAAAGTTTCAAATTTCTCTCGAAGTGAATATAGTTCACGTTCTTCATCTGTTAATTTAGTTCTTTCTATCATTTTTTGAACAACTTCATGTAGTTCACCACCAGAAACCGGTTTTATAACATAACCATCAAAATCCATAGACACAACATCAAAATCAGGTTCAACAGCTGTCACCATTACTATACTACACTTATATCCCAACCTCTCTCTAATTTCTTCTAGAACATCATCACCAGATATTTGAGGCATTTTTCTATCCAGGAGTACAACATCTACATCATCATTTATTTTTTCTAGAGCTTCTTGACCATTATATGCAACTAAAGTTTCGAATTGATCACTTAGAGATCTAGCATAAGCATCAGCAAGATCTTTTTCATCATCTACCACTAAAACAATCCCCGTCATTAAACCAATTTTTTAATTCATCTATACAAAAAAGTTTCGACGTCTTAAAATATAATATAAAAAAAATAAATTCTCAAAAAAATAAATAGGCTTAGAGAATAAAATATATCTATATAATCCCCCAAATTGAACATAAATATCTCCCTATGCTTATTTAAATATAGTAAACCACTATATATTTAAGATCTATCAAAATCTTATTATTCAAAAAATTCTAATAGTATTTCATCTATCCAAAGTTGAAAACTAATTAGCCTGTAATATATAATATAGTATATGCCAATAAAACCATACTATATAAAGAAGGTAGGAAACGAATTAGTTGAGAGATATCCAGAAGTGTTTAGTTCAGACTTCCAGGAAAACAAACAAAGGGTAAAGAAATTAACTAATGTGAAATCAAAAACAGTACGAAATAGAATAGCTGGATATATTACTAGACTAAAACAATCAAGCTAAAATGGCTGAACTAGATCCATGGGGGTCTTCCTCTATAGATGATTATTCTAGACTCTCAGAAGAATTCGGTATAAAAGAATTTTCTAAATCTATATTGAATTCATCTCAAAAAATTAAACCTATGGATCTAATGAGGCGAAAGATAATATTTGGTCACAGAGATTACGAAAATATATCCAAAGCAATAAGTAATAAAGATGATTTTGCTGCACTCTCTGGATTTATGCCTTCAGGTGAGCCACATATAGGGAACATGATGGTTATGAATGAACTAATATGGCATCAAAAACAAGGTGCAGAAACACACTTTGTAATTGCAGACATGGAAGCAAAAGCAGCCAGAGGTATGACAGAAAAAGAATGTCAAAAATATGCAAAAAGCTATACAGCTTCTATGATAGCACTTGGATTCGACACAGAAAAAGGCCATATATATAAACAAAGCGAAAATAGAGAACTAAGAAAGCTTGCCTTTGAACTCTCCCAAGAAACTAATTTTAACGAACTAGAAGGAATATATGGATTTGACAAAGAAACAAGTATTGGACATATAGAAAGTGTTTTAACACAAACTGCAGATATACTATATCCCCAACTTAAAAAACCTAAACCTACAGTTATACCTGTTGGAATAGACCAAGACCCCCATATAAGACTTACAAGAGAACTAGCAAGAAGATCCAGATATTTCGGAGTCACAGAAGCATATGCAAGTTTTGAACTTAAACCAAAATGGAAACCAAAAGTAAAAGAAGCATTAAAAAAACTTGGTGATAAAACAGAATCTAGAAAAATAGCTGAACAACTAAAAGGAAAAGTAGAAAACAAACTAATCAAAACACTGAAATCAGGAGGAAAAGAAAAACTAAAACATAGAATTAGAGTTATCTCAAGAAAGGCACCAAAAGAATCATTTAAAAAAATAAAAAAAACACTTAACGAAAAATATGAAATACAGGAATTCGAAAAGCATATAGATATATTCAATGCATCAAAACTAAAAATAGAAGAAATAGTTAGAGAAATAGAGATAAAAGAAGGAGGCCACGGATTTTATCCCCCTTCTTCTATATATCATCGTTTTATGACAGGATTAAAAGGAGGTAAAATGTCATCTAGTATCCCGAAAAGCCATATAGCTCTAACAGATAAACCACAAAAAGGACATGAAAAAGTAAAAGATGCAGAAACCGGAGGTAGAGAAACAGCCCAAAAACAAAGAGAACTAGGAGGTAAACCAGACGAATGCCCAATATATGAACTATACGCATACACAGTAGCCAAAAATGATGAACACGCAAAAAAAGTATACAAAGAATGTAAATCAGGAGAAAGACTATGTGGAGAATGCAAACAAGAAGCAGCAGAACTAACTTCGCAATTCCTAAAAAAACACAACGAAGAAAGAAAAAAAGCAAAAGAAAAAATAGAAAAAGAAAACATAATATAAAAAACCCTAACTCCTAAAAACCTATACAAAAACAACTTAGTAACATCAATATAACCTATAGTTCCAGAAATATATGTATTTCTTTTAATTTATATATATCTAAAAATAAATAATCGTCTATAGAGTACTACAAATATAAACTGATAATAAATGTACTAGGAAGTTATAAAACTGATTATAAAGTTTAGAGCGGTTAATTTCCTTTTTCTCTATCGTATTTTACTGTATTGTCCTTATTCGCAGCATCAGGACTAATCCACTTGCTTCTATCATAGTCGCAAGATGGAAGCATTATCATTAATTCTCTTGTTAAATATTGTTCTGGCGACATATCAAAATCATCAGCTCGCTTTTCAACTACGGTTTCAGCTATCGGATCAGGAATTTCAACTGTATATTCAGCCATATTTTATTTTTTTATATTTTTTTGTTTATTATTTATGTTTTTATATTATTTTTTGTTTTGTTTTTCGTTATTCTTCTTCTTTTTCTTCTAGGTATTCGTCTGCTTCTTCTCTTTTGACTGTTGGTGTGACTTGGTATAGGTGTTCTTCGACTTCTTGTTTTACTGTTTCTAGGT
>JAHENH010000162.1 GCA_018609935.1 Halobacteriales archaeon
GTAAATATAGAAAAAATCTCAAAAATAAACATAGACAGTGGATATATGTATATATATGATGATAAAGGAGAAAAATTGCTAAAAGAAAGAATAAAAGAATTTGAAAAAGCATCACTTAAGGGATGTGAAGAATGTGACGACTTCACTGGAGAAACAGCAGATATAAGTGCTGGTAGTATAGGAACAAAAGGAGGCTATACAACTATTATAGTTAGAACAAAAAAAGGGAGGAAAATATGGGAAAAGGCACAAAACGCACTCGAAACTAAATCTATCAAATCAAAAAACAAAATCCTTCAATAATATATATTTTGTATAATTTATCTTGTTATTTGTGTGTTTTAATTAGTGAATAAATCTAAAAAAATAAAAAATAACAAAATAGAGAAAGGAAATGTTCTTGTAACAGCCCGTATATCAGGATTGGAATAGATCCTATAAAAAACAAGAAAATTTCCAAAAATAAAATAGAAAATCTCAAAAATAACCGTATAGAAAAACATAAAAAATTGAAATAGTATACCTGTAGATCTAAGAGAAGGTTCAACTGTATCTATACATTTACTTCCTGAAGATTTTTATACAGAAAAATGTAGTACATCTACGAAAAATATACGTGACCCACCAGTTTTTGGAACTACTAAATCAGTTCCAGATGGTAGTATAAAAACTGGAAAGGGAAAATGGATAAGTAGCAGAGTAGAACCATATATAGATTATACTTTTATCCATAGAAACGAATGGTTTGAAGGGGGGGAGGGGGTGGCAGTCAACATTAATTACGGAAAAAGGGAATAATAAAGGAATAGCAGGAGTTTCAAATAATATTTTCTATTTGAAAAGTAATTACATATATGTGTTATCTTCTTTATGGGTTATCATGATAAGTCCACTAATAAACATTAATAAAGCGATGGCTACCATACCTATATCTAAAGTCATCTCCATGTTTGGACTACTCATTCCTATTGAGATTCTCTGTAAGTTAGATGTAATACCAAGAAATGCTTGGTTCGAGAGCATAAGCACAGAATAAAAAATCATTAATGGACCACTCAAAGAACTAATAACAGACACAAAAGGAGTAAGTAGTATAACCCCATGAACCAAGACAATTAAACCAAGTAAAATCATAGCCCACATACTAACCTCCAAACCATTAGTCATACCCATATCCATTGATGAATTGGCCATCATACCTATAATGGCTGACAATAATGAATAAATTCCCGACACAATAGCTATAACACCCCCATAAAGACGCATCGTGGAGATATCCCCCATCTTTAAGGTAGTATTAAAATTCATTACTATTAAAAATTATAAGTTGAGAAAACTAAGTAGTTTATAGGTATGGTCGGGTTTATATCTACGGAACAATAGACTATTTGATAGTACTGAAACTGATGAAAATGCCATAGCTGCTGCTGCAAGTACAGGTTGAAGCAATCCAAGTGAAGCTAGTGGTATCATTGCTGTATTATAACCAAGAGCCCAAACAAGATTCTGTTTTATTTTTTTCAGTGTAGCATCTGAAATACGTATAGATTTCACTACGTCCATAGGATCATCACGCATAAGTGTAACATCACCTGCCTCAATAGCTACATCTGTTCCACTACCTATAGCTGTTCCAACATAGGCAACCGCAAGAGCTGGAGCATCATTAACACCATCCCCAACCATCATTACTTTTCTACCTTCATCCTGAATTTCTTCTATTGTATTAGATTTATCTTCAGGTAGTACTTCAGCATGTACCTTTTTAGAGTCTATACCTATTCTTTCAGCAACTGCCTTTGCTGTTCTTTCATTGTCACCAGTGATCATCATTACATCAATACCTCGTTTTTGCAGTTTCTTAACAGCTTTTTCTGAACTTTCTTTTATTGTATCTGCATTGGCAACCACTCCAATGGTTTCTCCCTTGTAAGCAACAAGCATCGCAGTTTTTCCTTCACTTTCAAGACGTTCCATAACTCCTCTCGCTGGAGCTGGATCTATATTATTATTTTTCAGTAGTTTACGATTACCTACAAGTACTTCATTATTATCTACATTAGCTCTGATACCATGGCCAGGGATATTTTCAAAATAATTAGGATTATCTATCTCTATCTCTCGTTTTTTGGCACCATTTACTATAGCTTTAGCAAGAGGATGTTCACTTCCGCTTTCTGCTGTGGCAGCAAGTCGAAGCACTTCGTCTTTAGAAAGCATATCCCGTTGAGTTATTTTCCCTCCATCATAACTAGTTTCACCACCATCAGTAATTTTAGATTCATCTTTACTGATTGTTACTACATCAGTTAACTCCATTTTTCCTTCCGTTAGAGTACCGGTCTTGTCAAAAACTACTGTGTCAATATCTTTTACACGCTCTAATATATCCCCTCCTTTGAACAGAACGCCGTTTTGTGCACCAATAGTGGTACCAACCATAGTAGCAGCAGGAGTTGCAAGACCCAAGGCACATGGACATGCAATAAGTACTGCAGATGCAAAGACGATAACTGAAAATTCAAATATAGATACAGTTCCACCTACTAATGTCGGCCCTCCAGTGACTAGTCCCCAAAGTGGAAGAAAGTCCACAAAACCTGCAAGTGTCTGTGGGAAAAGAAACCATACTATACCCCAGAAAAGCGCGTTTATAATAACTGCGGGTACAAAATAAGCTGAAATACGGTCAGCAATATTTTGTATTTCTGGCTGACGAGATTGAGCATCTTTTACAGTTCTTACTATCTGTTGGAGAGCAGTGTCTTCTCCGACCTTCGTTGCCTCAACTATTAATACGCCGTTTTCGTTAATTGTAGATCCTATAACTTCATCTTCTTTCGTTTTTCCGACTGGCACAGATTCTCCTGTAACCATCGATTCATCTACCGCACTTTGACCTTCTATTACTTCTCCGTCTGTGGGTATTTTTTCTCCAGGACGGACTTTCATCCTATCTCCAACTTCAATATCTTCTATAGGGATTTCTTTTTCGTCTCCGTTTTCATCGATTACAGTAGCAGTGTCTGCCTCCATTTGAAGTAGCTTGCGTAAAGCTTCACTTGCCTGTCCTTTAGAGCGAGCTTCAAGATAGTTACCTAGAGTTATAAATACTAAGATTAGTGCAGCTGTGTCGAAGTATAATCCTCCAGCTATTAAATTAAGCAAAACTACTACACTGTAAATATATGCGGTAGATGAGCCAAGAGCTATGAGTACATCCATGTTAGCTCTCCTGTTTTTTATAAGTGCTTTATATGAATTTTTGTAAAATTGCCATCCTAAGACAGCTTGGACAGGTGTAGCTAAGAGAAATTCAATCCATCCCGATTTTATTCCGAAGATAGTTTCAGGTATTATTGTACCTCCTAGTAAGTATTTTTCAGCTATGAAGAAAAGTATCGGAATCGATAATACTGCTCCAAAAAGTGTCAAAAGAAGCTGTTTGCGGATTTCAGTCTTGTGTCCCGTTTTTCTTTTATCCTTTCCCTCTTTTTGGCTCTTATTTTGATTTTCACGGACAGGTGTATATCCTGCTTTTTCTATGGTGTTATAGAGATCTTTTAGGGAAACGCTTTCTGGGTTGTACTTAATTTGGGCTTCATCTGTTGCGTAATTTACATTTGTATCAATTACACCCGAGAGGTTTTTGAGGGCTTTTTCATTGGTTTCTGCACAGTTTGCACATGACATATCAAGGATCCCAATAGATACAGTAGAACTCACTGGGGTGTAGCCTGCTTTTTCTATTGTTTCATATATTTTTTTAAGCGATACTTTTTCAGGGTTGTATTTTATAGTTCCTTCATCTGTTGCAAAGTTTATGTTAACCTCTGAAATGCCGTCTATTTTATTTAAAGCATCGGTGATAGTCTGAGAACAGTTTGCACAGCTCATCCCTTGGATTTTAATCCTAATAGATCTTATACTCATTAACGTATTAATATAGGAGTTTTACTATTATGCAATTTTCTGTTAAGAATACAAAGTTTATTCCATTGAATTTTTAGGGATTATAAGTATTTAAATATTTGATTTAATACGACTTGGAGAATAATATAATTGATTCTTACAAGAAGAACAACAAAAGCGATAAAGTTAATCATCTATTTCAGGATGTTTGCTTTTAACTATCTAAAGTATTATAACATTATGTACATCCAATTTTAAATCTAGTTTATTTTAATGATGTGTTTTTGCTTAGAACCATCAAAGTTTTTATATATCTATTTCATCAAATCGTTGTATATATTGATGTTTATTCCAAGAATTAATATGTATTTTAGTTTTTATTTCCAAAGTTAATTGGTTTTTAAACTTTGGATTATAAGTGAAAAACAATAAAATTCACTATCCCATATTTTCTTTATGAGTAAAGAATTTAAAGTTAAAGGTATGTCGTGTACAAACTGTGAAGAAACTGTAGAACAATCACTTGAAAATATTGAAGAAATAAAATCCGCCATGGCAGATCATGAAACAGATACTGTGATTGTTGAGGGAGATCCAGAAGTTACGGATCTTATAAAAGCCGTAGAAGATGTGGGCTATACTGCTTACGCTTAAAAAGAATACAAATAACAATACCTAACTCAGATGAACTAAAAATCAAAATACATAAAAATAATCTATAGGAGGAGGGGAAGAAATGCAACTAAAATACAAAATTTGATCATTACAAAACCATATTTGGTCTTTTTATTATATAGGTAGTATATAATTGTATGGATTGTGATTATTGTAGTGAGTCTTTCGATGATGAAAAAAGCTATATAAAACATCTTAAACAACAACACAAAGATGATCTAAAACGTATAGATAGAAGAAAAATAGAAGATTTTGAAGAACAAAAACTGTTAAACCTAAATATTTCGTGGGGTGTTATAGCTTTAGTTGCTATAATTATAGTTAGTTTTGGAGTAGTAGCTGTCATAGTCTTTGGAGGATCTAACCCAGAATTTACTGGTGATGGAAGTAATTTGGTTGTAGGTAGTGATCACTATCATGGGACAATAGAGGTAATCATAGAGGGAGAACGTATAGATTTCAGCCAGCCAAGATACCAACTACAGAGCGATCCATTCCACTTTGAAGCAGGTGATGGTAGACAGTGGCATGCACATGCAGAAAATGTACCACTTAAGTTCGCAATGCAGACAGTAGATATAAACATACACAACAAAACAGCAATAACACATAGTGGAAATACATATACAGAACAAAACTACAACATATCTATAGCTAGTAATGGAAGACCTATAGATCCAACAAACTACATTCTAAAACAAAGAGACAATATACAGATAACAATAAAACAATAGATTATCAATAGATTATATAAGTAAAAAGTAAAAATATTAATTTTGGGTATTGATGTTTAAAATAGATATAATTTAGTACCATTAAATATTTATATTAGATACATCTAAAAATATATATGGAGTATATAAAACTAGTAATACATCATCTACAATACATATATTCTGCTAATACAGTATGGTTTTATTATTAGCTGCAGTTGAAGACATCATCATAAATACTGGCCTAAACCCGGTGGTTTTGGGTTTGATTGCTGGGTTATTTATTGCATTTCTTAATTTAGTTGGGGCATTATTAGTCCTAATATGGCAGAATCCAACTGAGAAATGGTTAGACACAGCTTTAGGTTTTGCAGCAGGAGTGATGCTTGCAGCCAGCTTCACTAGTCTACTTCTTCCAGGTATTGAATTCGCATCAGCTCCTACTTATCAAAGTATTAGTCTTATAGGATTTGAATTAGTTGGTATCATTCCAGTATTAATTGGATTTTTATTAGGTACGATTATATTAGATAGAGGTGAACGTTGGATACATTATTTACTCCCAATAATCAGTAGTCATCTATCCAAATATAATGTACAAAAAAGTGGAGATAATTATAGTCTTCAAGAAAATTCTTCACACATTATTAAGCAAGGAGATAATGATTCAATCAAGAATACACGTATTATGTCTGTACTATTTTTTACTGTTGCGGTTACTCTTCATAATATGCCTGAGGGCCTTGCAGTAGGTGTTGGATTCGGTTCTGGAAATATTGCTAATGCGGTATCTCTTATGTTTGCTATAGGTATACAGAATATCCCTGAAGGACTTGCAATTTCTATAGCTGCCCTTAATGCTGGACTTGGTACACGTTGGTATGCAGCAGTCGCGGGCATTCGAGCTGGATTAGTAGAAATACCTCTTGCTTTTTTAGGAGCTTGGGCTGTTACTGTATCTGCCCCTCTTCTTCCATATGCAATGGGGTTTGCAGCTGGCGGAATGTTATATGTAATAGGTGGTGAAATACTACCAGAAACACATGCTCATGGCTACGAAAGAATCGCAACACTAGGTTTCATGGCCGGCACCGCAATAATGCTTACACTAGACGTAACACTAGGATAACACAAACACCTACATATATATATATATATATCAATTCAAACTGAATTATTAAACTTAAACAACTAATATAGATCTTTTAATACCTATAATAAAATCTTCTTTTTATTTGTTTCAATATTTTTAAATTGTTTTCGATCAATAAATATAAATTTATTTTTTAGCTATATAGTGTAGTAATGTAAACACATCATATATATTTGGAAAGTTTTATTAGTGTTTTGTCTAAGTTA
>JAHENH010000163.1 GCA_018609935.1 Halobacteriales archaeon
AATAAAATCAAAGAGTATATAGATGAAAGTATTAGGGTAAGATTACTTCTATGGTACCACGTTTACTAGGTCATTATTTTCAAATCCTTGTGTATCCCTTTAATAGCGGTCTCCAGAAAACACGTGAATTCTGGCGGCTTATACTTAAAAAAACATAAAAATCAATAAATATGAATCCAAAAAAACAAAAACAAATGGTAGAAACATATGGGTAGAACTAGCCCAACATATAGAAACCAAATACAAAATATGAAAAGTGAATGGAAAAATTATAGAAATACACTACGAAAAAAGCCAAAAAATATTTTGATTTATTGTTTGAGCATGGAGAAAACCATGAGGATACTGCGGGCTATTAAAACTATAGAAACAACATGATATCTATCTTGTTCTCTATATGTTTGGAACAAGAAAAACAAATGAAAAAACTACAAAAAAATTGAGAAACTATAAAAATAACATAAAATAAAAAACCTTTAGGTATTTATCTTTATAGATATATTTTTTAATTTGTATCATATGATTTTTTTATAAGATAAAAAATTATGAGTGATAGAGATGATTTTTTTTGGGAAAAACAAGATATAGACTGGAAAGAAATATTCCAAAACCTAGAAAATAAAGGAGAAAAAATCAAAGTATCAGACCTAGCAGAATATCTTGAATCAAACCTAGATCAGGAATTATTCAAATCACAATATATACATATAATTGCCAGATATATAGAGACAGGAATACTAGAGATAGATGAGAAACAAAAAGATATACGGGAAAACACTATATCTATACCGTCTCATATGATAGAAGAAAAACCTGATAGGAAAAATAAAAAACAAGCTGATTTTTCAGAATTTTAAATATAATTTTAAAATTAATAACTATATTAATAAAATTTTTTATTTTTGATATATATATATTATACCTTTTGATTTATTTTACATATTATTTTTTTGATGGTCTTTCTCTATTATATCTTCTAGACCTAATCCATTTCTATATGATATACGATTTCAATATATACCTATTATCAATAGAGGTATGAATATTACAGCTACTACGTATGAATATGAGGTAAAGTAGCCTCCTTCTGTTATTAGCATACCTATTTCATCTATGAATATACCGAGACCTGTTCCATATAGTATTAACATTAGTTTTTTCTATATCCTTGATGAAAAAGTGTAAACCATACTACTATAGCTACTGCTAAAAATCCAAAAAAGAAATGATGAATATGGCATCCTTCAATCTATATTTCGTTTATTGGTATAAATCCTGTTTTTCCTGAGGTTGTTTCTGAACCTACTATACCAGAATAAATTACAAATAATATAGCAACTGTAAATGCACCTCCAAATAAACATAAAGTTAAAAATTGTAAGTATGAATTTTCTTTAAACCTCAAGGTAGACCAAAGGAACTTAGATAAATATCTAAAAGGAAATGTAAGATTACTGAACTTACAAGTATATAGATCCCTAAAAGAATGCTGAGAAGCCATTCTTCCAATACTAAAAAATCTAAGAGGGAAGAATAATTACCCAGAAAAATCGATATAATAATTTTTGATATATCAGGAAAAAATATCGAAGTTACTATCATAGTTATTTCAACCCCAACATCTCCAGTAGATATATTTCTTAAAATTTTTGCTCTATATATATTTAAACCTATATCCGATAAAAAATATACAAAAACTCTTAATTTAATTAATAAATCCCGGATTTTATCCACCTCAATTTAAAATATATATGTAAAATAAATAACTATTCAACTTTAATAAATATTTTTCTAAATACTATGACTATTAATGTGTATCTTGTTTTTTTGAATAGATTCTATAAAGTCCTTATTTATCCTATACGAATGTAAACAACACTTATTATAAAAAGTTATATAACTACTTGAATTTAGCTAGGATTGAAGCCATAACGAAGGATCAAGTAAAAGTATTATTTTGTAGAATAAAACCTAAAAATATAAGACTAAATTATAGGGAATTTAAAATATAAAATTATATTTATAAACAATCATCCGTCAAATTTTAGATATTTATTCTTTTATTTTATGGAAAATTTATAGTATATTCTCTAACTTAGAACCACTATTTTTATGAGTTAAGAGTTATTATCTATCCTTTGAGTTTTGAAATTACTCTATCACAGAATTGTTCCATAGTTTGTCTGTCGTTGTACATTATCATAAATTGAACTAAGTCAGTTCCAATTTTTCCGAATTCTTCTAAATTTTTTATTATATATTCTGGTGATCCTATAAGTCTATAATTGTCTTCTCTAAATGGTCCAGTTTCTGTATCACTTACTTTTTCTTCACAGCTCTAAGCGTTAGTTTTTCTCCATTACCACCTATTAGTATTCGTGGATGAGGGTTCTGGACTGGCTTTGGATCCAGATAAACATCCTCTATACTATAGTATCCACCTTCATATGCAATAGGAGAGGTTCTTTCCACATATGTTTTATAAGTTCTATTGCATTTTCCATCTGAGATATACGAGTTGATATATCTGGGAACTCATATCCATAACTTTTATATTCTTGTTCAACCCATCCTGCACCTATACCTAATATAGTTAGTGTTGTAATTATACGTCCTAATAATGCTGGGTTTCTACAGTGTGTACATGTAACTAAACTACTTATATCAATACTATCAGTTTTTTTGCAATAACTGGAAGCATTGTATAACAGTCAAAAAAATCTTCATCTTTATATCCTAGATAAGGCTCTTGGCATAGGTGATCCATAAAAGAAAACCAGGAAAAACCATTTTCTTCAAGAAATTTAGCTCTATCTACTGTCAATTCGATTTTAGATTTATCTTCATCTTAGAAAATCTTTTCTAAGATTGTTAGTTATTATGCTAGACTAACATCAAGGTAGAGCATTAATATGACTCCTGACATTAATCCCAAGGTAGCTATTCGTTCATTTCCATGGATATGTGTTTCAGGGATAATTTCATCAGATATAACGAACAACATTGCACCTGCGGCAAAACCCATAGCATAAGGGAGTAATGGTTGCATATTACTAACAGCTATTGCACCTAATACGGCAAGTGGAACTTCCACAATACCGGATCGTAGTCCCGCGAAGACTGCATAGGAATGTCGGTCTAATCCAGCATTTATTGCGGCTACTGAAACAGCGAGTCCTTCAGGAATATTCTGTATTCCAATAGCAAACATAAGTTTAATTGCATTCTCAATATTATCTGATCCAAATCCCATACCAACTGCTAGCCCTTCCGGCATATTATGAAGAGTAATAGCTAAAATAAACAATATTACAGGAGCAAGTTTTTCATTATTAAGCGGTAGATTACTTATATCGGCTTGGTCTTTTCTTCTATTTCCAGTTAATAGGTAATGAGCATGTGGAACTAAGAAATCAGCTCTATCAAGAAAAAAGACACCTAACATAATACCTACTAATGTTGGTATTGGATTGCCCATTGAGTATTGTTCAATTCCTGGAATTATAAGACTAGTAAAAGTTGCTGCAAGCATCACCCCTGAAGCAAATCCTAAAGCACCATCAAGTGTACGCTCTGATGGATTCTTCCAGATAAACACTAACATTGCTCCAAAAAAATTTAGTCCAGCTATAATAACTCCACCGGCAAAAGCCTGTACAATTAAATTTTCACCTACTATCTGAACAAATACCTCAACAATAGAAACCATACTTTCCTATATTTCTATTACTAAATTCCAAATTATATATAACAACATTTACTTTTTATTCTTTTATTGGATATTTTGGGCTATATATGATTTATAGTATTTGGTAATTTAACCAATCTCTATACGAAATTGTAGTAGAGAGGTGAGGACTATACTATTTGGTAATTTAGTCGTAATCTTCTAGGATATCTCTTGCTTTCTCTTTTGGCGATTTTTTATTTTTGTTTTGTTTTGGTAGTTGTTTGTTTATTTCTTTTTTTGTTTCATATACTTCTTTATGTCTTTCTAGATCATTTATAACTGCATCCTCAAGTAGTTCTAATGCAGAAATTACACAACTTCTCCATTTTTTTTCTTTTAATTCGATTTTTATTTTTCTACTCATTTTAAGTAAGTTAATGGGCTAAATATAAAAAACATATATAAATTATAGATAATAGAAGAAATTTTTATAAAATTTTATGTTATAGATTAAATAAAAATTATTGTTTTATAAAAAAATTGTTATTTAAAAAGTC
>JAHENH010000164.1 GCA_018609935.1 Halobacteriales archaeon
CACTAAACATATTAAAATAATATATATTTAAACCAAATAATTAATAGTTTTAATAATTAATTATTTATATTTTTAGAGAATTGATTTTAAAGTGTATTTGTACAAACCTTTAAATAATTTGAATCATACTACAATATAGTGATCCATATATGGGTATTCTAGAGATTGCAAGAGAAGAAGTGGTTACAGCGTCCCCTAGTGATTATGTCTTAGAAATTGCAGCTAAAATGGATGAAGAAAACATAGGTAGTGTAGTTTTAACAGACGATAATATTCCTGCTGGAATTATAACCGATAGAGATATAACAACAAAAGTAGTTGCTAAAAATAAAGATCCTCAAAAGACCTTAGGAAAAGATATAATGACTGAACATCCATTTACAGTAGATGAAGACGAAGGGATATTTAATGTAATACAAAAAATGCATGAATCAGGAGTTAGAAGGGTACCAATAGTAGATATGGATATAAACAAAATCGAGGGAATAGTTACTATGGACGACCTAGTATGGCTGCTCTCAAAAGAATTAAATAATCTATCAACAATCATAGAAAAAGAATCTCCACCTCAAGAAAAATAAAAAATATTATTTCCTTATCTAATTGTTGATTTGTAAAGGGAAGCAATAAAAACCCCCTTCCTTCAGGTAGGGGGGGTACATGGACTCTTATTACAAAAGGGTTTTTAATCTATAATTCCACATATAAAATTGCCTTTTGAGGCTACCATGTTCGGCCGGTGTAATGAAACAAATTTCAAGTAACCGACACAAAACAACCCTAGATAACACAGAATCCCTACATGAGATATGTGCAACGGCTCCGTGGCAAAACCATCTACAGTCGATTGGAAAACCTTAGATTCCCAAACATCAGAATTGACAGGAGTAACATCAGAACCTCGGGAAACCCCTTCATTTATGGATGGGAGGAGGTCACAGTCAAGAAAACTATAAAAACAGATATTTTTGGCTTAGATATCAAATTACAAATATATTTAATACTGTTAATAAAATTTTTTCAAAAATTATAACAAAAAATAGTATAAATTTTTATCTTATTTTATAATTTTTTAACTCTAATAGTTATTATAGATTGTCTTCCAACCATCTACATACCTTTGGCCATAATTCGTTATGGGCTTTTAACGACATAGCTAGGCCTTCATGTCCTGATTCTAGTTCATATATTTTTGTTTGATTACTTGGTATTTTTTGGTTAAATGGTTTACTTGTTTCTGGAGGTACAAGATGATCTTTGGATCCAATACTTTGTAATACAGGCATATTGATATTATTTATATCAGCAAGTTTACCATCTAGATATAATTCGTTTTTTGTAAACCTATTGTATTGATATAGGCAATTTAAAAATTGGTTATATGTTTTTCCAGATAGGTCTACTCCGTCTCTTAGCCATTTTTCCATTCTAGCAAAAAGTTTTACAAATTCTTCATCATCAAAATTATCATATAGATGAAAGTATTTTGTAAAAAGATTATTTATTGGTTCCATTAAAATAAAACCCATATCTAGAAACTCTGCTGACACATTACCATTATACATTTTGGTATATCACCTTCATCAAAATATTTTTCTTTACTCAACTGAGAAAGTATTCCATTACTTTTTTCAAAATCTAAACCTGCCGCTAACAACACTAAATTTTTCACTTTTTCTGGATATATAGATGAGAATAATGCGCTTAGTGTCCCTCCCATACAGTAACCTAAAATACTAATTTTTTCTACCTTATTTCTTTTCCTGATGACGTCTACTCATTTATTTAGATACCAATTTACATAATCATCTATTTTTAATGTTTTATCTAGCATTGATGGTTCTCCCCAGTCGACTAGATATACATCAAAATTGTTTTTTAACAATTTACGAACTATACTACGATTAGGCTGAAGATCTAATATATATGGTTTATTGATTAAAGAATAAACTAATACAACTGGAATATTATATTGATTTTCCGTTAAAGATTTATAACAAAATAATTTAAGTTTATTTTTCTCATATATAACTTTGGGGTTTGTCCAGACTTTGCATTTTTCATTAAATCAATATTTTTAGGAAAAGAATCCAATTTTTCCATTATATCAGTTGCATATTCCATACCAATTGATGAAATACTATAATGAAACGTGTCCATATTATTACTTATTTATCTTTAAGAATCATATATAATTAAATTAAGTATGTGATAAACAATATTATTTAACTCATAATCTATAGTTTATTTTATTTTATGTTAATGTATCATTTTTTTCTAAATTTATTTAACTATATGGGGCTTGTAGTATAAAATTTATTCTGTATTTTTAGGAGGTTATTTAAATTTTAGATGAATACTGTAATTATATGACTCAAAAGATTTTGGTTCCTGTTGGAGGTCCGCCTGAATTTTCTCCTAAATCGTGGGAAGCACTTGAGGATGCATTTTCTATTGATCCAAATGCCAGATTTATAGTCTTACATGTATTTGATCCAACTGAAGTAATTAATTATAAGGAAGAACCCGGAGATGAGATAACTAAAGAAGAATGGATTAGAGGGGATTGGGATAAAAAGGCTGAGGAAAGAATGAAGAAAATTTCTACCTATGCTGAAGAGTTAGCTGATGATTTTGATGTAGAAATCTCGTCTATTGAGAAGTTTGGAGATCCGGTAGATGTAATACTTGATTTTGTTGAGGAAAACGAGATAGATAGGATAGTAATGGGGTCCCATAATAAACCAAGTGGTGGTCATACATTTCTTGGTAGTGTAGCAGAAAAAGTGGCTCGTAGATCTCATGTTTCAGTCACAATAGTTAGATAAAAAAGAACAAAAAAGACTGTTTCTTATTGGTTTTATTTATATTTTTTATATCAATTAACTTCAATTAACTTCAAGTATCTTGGTTTATTTAATTACAGTTATGGTAGATTTGTTTTAGGTATTATTTTACTTGTTACACTACCTAGAAATTTAGTTTTTGTACTTGTATGTCCTTTACTTCCTATTATGATCTGATCTATGTTGTTTTCTTTACTAAAGTCAAGTATTGTTTCTACTGGATTACCGGTTTCTATTCTAGCTTCAATATCTGTGTCGTATTCTTCTGCTTTCTCTAAAATTTCTTCTCCACCTTCTTGAATTCTTTCTGAGAGTTTTTCTTAACCTAGTAATAGTTTGACATAGGAGTTTTCAAGATATTCTTTTTCTATTATATGTAAAACTATTATTTCTGCCTCATCATGTATGTTTAATGCAAGTTCTAAAGCATAATAGATGGAGATGAACCATCAAACGGTACTAAAATTTGTCAGTTCATAGATATCAATAAACAATTAAATTTATTCCTTTAAAACCTTAAAAACTGCTACACATATATTTATGTTTTTTACGGATATCTGAGAATAAATATATTTTCATTATATAGAAATTAAATGGGGTTTTTTGTTTAGAAACCATCAGGTGTGGTTTTTTCGGGTTTGATATTTCTTTATTATTTATTTTTTATTGATGGATTTTGTATTAGAAAAACATATTTAATGTTTGTTACCTATTTTTTATATATTAATTGATGGTTGATTTTGATATTAAGGTTTTTAATCATTTATTTGATTCTGTATGTCCTTGGATTAAGGTTATTATAGCTATTTTATTATTCCTTTTTTCTGTAAGGCTTTTAGGTTCTATAACAGATACATTATCTCCAGTTATTAGAGAAATCTTAGAAAACATAATATTAGGGGATCTATCTATACTTGGTTTTAGTTGGATTATTTCGTATTTGTTGGGTAATGGATCTGTAGTGGCTGCTCTTGGCATTTCTTTATTCTATGCAGGTTTAGTTACCGAATCCGAGCTTTTTTGTTGGTTGGAGGATCCCGTCTTGGGGCTGCAGGAATGGTTGTTTTTATAGGGGCGTTAGATTATTTTCAAAAGAAACAATATACAATAGGTAAATCTTTGAGTTTAGGTCTTTTATGTTTCCTTATAACTTATACTGTTTATATACCCTCTATTTTTGTGGGTTATTCTTATATCAAAGGATTTTCTATGTTGTTTGCTGGTTTTGAATTTTCATTGGGTCTGAATACAGGGTATTTTGATTTTATTGAGAATATTTCTTTATCATTGATTGATTTGGTTGGGCCAATACTTGTTTTGTTGTTAGTGATATTTCTGTTGTTTTTTAGTTTAAAGCTATTTGATAGGGTTTTTCAAGGTATTGATACTGAATGGATAAGAGAGAATTATTTTAAAAAACTACAAAACAAGTAGATATTGTTTGTTTCAGGCTTATTGATAACAGCTGTAACTACCAGTATAGCATTCTCATTAGGGATTATTGTTCCATTATATAATAGAGATTATATCAAAAGAAAAGAAACAATACCTTATATCTTAGGTGCTAATATTAGTACATTGATAGACACATTTATTATAGCTATATTTTTAGGAACAATAGAGGGAGGAATTATAATATTATTTTTGATTTTTGTAACTATAATTATAACCCTAATATTCTTAATTTTTTATGGAAACTATTTGGACTTTATAGAAAAGATACAAGAAACAATAATATCTGATACTAAAATAATAGTTTTGTCCTTACTCTTATTAATAATTATACCATTAATATTAATTTTCATCAGATAAAACTAAACATATATCAAATAATTTAATTTTTATTGTATATTTAACTTGATGTATACTAAGATATTCTGGTTAGACCCTTTTTTGTTAGTATATATTTCTATTATGTCGGATTTTAGAAATTATATGGTTTATTATTTATATATTTTTGGGATACTACATTAAAGCTTGAATTCTAATATTTTATAAATGAAAAACAAAGAGGTTGCTGATGTTTTATATGAAATTGCTGACCTCTTGGAGATGAAGGATGTAGAATGGAAACCTCGGGCATATAGGAAAGCTGCAAGAAGTGTTGAGTCTCTTTCAGAGCCTATTGAAGATATATATGATAGGGGAGATCTTGAAGAAATTGATGGTGTTGGTGAATCTATAGCTGAAAAGATTTCTCAGTATTTAGATACTGGAAAATTAGAGTACTATGAGGATTTAAAAGATGAACTACCTGTAAATATTGAGGCTCTTACTTCTGTTGAAGGTATTGGTCCAAAGACTGCAAGAAAACTATATAGTGAACTTAGTATTAAGGATCTTGATGAGCTTGAGGAGGCTGCAAAAAAAGGGAAGATAGCTAACGTAGAGGGTTTTGGAGAGAAAACACAGGAAAATATACTTGAACATATAGAGATGGCAAAAACTGGAGAACATCGTATGTTACTTGGTAGAGCGTTTCCTATTGCGGAAAACATACGAGGTAAACTTGAAAGTTCAGATAATTTTAATATAGTAGAGATAGTAGGTTCTTTCCGTAGACAAAGACCTACTGTAGGTGATTTAGATATTCTTGCTACTTCCAGAAATCCTGGGAAAGCAATGAGAGACTTCTGTGATATGGAGGATGTAAAGGAAGTTTTGAGTGAAGGTGAAACAAAATCATCAATAATTGTCTCTGGTGATCTACGTATGGACCTGAGAATAATCGATAAAAAATCTTGGGGTGCAGCACTCGTCTATTTCACAGGTTCAAAAGACCATAATATTACGCTACGTAATCTTGCAATTGAGAAAGACTTGAAACTAAATGAATATGGAATATTTAAACAAAATGAACAAAAAATGATTTCTGGTGAGACAGAAAAGGATATATATAAAACCTTAGACTTGGATTTCATCCCTCCTGAAATGAGAGAAGATACAGGAGAAGTAGAGCCGGCAAAAAAGGGAAATCTTCCGGACCTAGTTGAAATAGATGATATTAATGGGGATCTTCAGATACATACAAATTATAGTGATGGAGAAAATTCAATAAAAAAAATAACAGAAAAAGCAGATAAAATAGGTTATGATTATATCCTGATAACAGACCATGGGCCTTCACTACATGTAGCTGGCGGCCCTTCCTCCAAGGATACATTGATGGAACAGAAAAAAGAAATAAAATCTGCAAATGAGAAATATAATGTAGATATCTTACAGGGAATGGAGGTAAATGTTACTAAAAATGGTATTGATATTTCAGACGAAATGATAGAAACATTAGATCTGATTGTTTTAGCGATGCATAATAAACTAAAAAACCCTACAAAACATATATTTAAGGCTTTAGAAAATTATTCTATAGATATTTTCGCTCATCCTTTAAACCGTATGATAAATGAGCGAAAACCATTGGATCTGGAAATGGACAAAATTATTAAAAAAGCAAAAGAGAAAAATGTAGCGATAGAGATCAATTCACAACCTAAAAGACTTGATCTTCCTTGGAACTTAGTTAAAAAATACCGTGGTGAAGTAAAGTTTGTAGTTTCAACAGATGCACATACTATTGGAGAACTAGACTATATGCATTTAGGTATATCACAAGCTCGCAGAGGATGGCTAGAAAGTGATGATGTTCTTAATACATCATCTCTAAAAGAATTAAAATCATATTTCAAATGAAAAAACCAAAAGATAATCCTTATATAGATAATCCTGACATAGATTTTGAGGAAACTCAAAAATTAACTAAAGATAAAGCTAAGAACCAGGTAGAACTTTTGCGTAGTGCAATTGAATACCACGATTATAGATACTATGTAGAAAATAATCCATTAATATCTGATAAAATATATGATAAGTTGTTTGATAGACTTAAAAAATTAGAAAATGAGTTTAATTTAACTTATTCTAATTCACCGACCCAAAGAGTGGGTGGAGAACCCATTGATGATTTTGAAACTGTAGAACATGTAGTAGAGATGTTAAGTCTTGATGCATCAGAAGATAAAGAAGACATAATAGATTTTGGTAGAAAAGTTAAAGAGAAAATAGAAAATCCTACCTATCATTGTGAACCTAAATTTGATGGTTTATCTGTAGAGATTGTTTATAGAGGTGGTAGATTTTTACGTGCAGTAACCAGGGGTGATGGTGTTAGAGGGGATGATATATCAAAGAATGTAAAAACTATACATTCTGTTCCTTTAGAACTACGGAATGCTCCTGGTTTTCTTTCATTAAGAGGTGAAATATATATCCCAAAAGATAGTTTTCAAGAACTAAACAAAAAGAGAGTTGAAAGAGGTAAAGAACCATTTTCAAACCCTCGTAATGCGGCTGCAGGAACTGTTAGACAACTTAATCCTAAAATAGTGGCACGGAGACCCCTAAATATATATTTCTATGATGTTCTTGATACAACTAAAGATCTTAAAAACCACAAAGAGGCAATGGAGTTTATTGAAAAAATTGGTTTTAGGGTAAACAACGAAAACAGTGTTGTGTCAAGTATTGAGGAATTTGTTGAATATAGAAATAAAATTATGAAGAAGAGGGATCAACTAGAATATGACATAGATGGTGTAGTGGTTAAGGTAAATGATTTTAAAAAACGTGAAAAACTTGGGAAGACATCTAGACATCCACGCTGGGCTTTTGCTTATAAATTTCCAGCTAAGACAGGAGAAACAACAGTACGAGATATAACAGTACAGGTTGGTAGAACAGGTAAACTAACTCCTGTGGCATTATTTGACCCTATAGATATTAATAAAGTCACAATATCACGAGCAACTTTACATAATGAAAAACAAGCAAAAAACCTAGGTATTAAGGTAGGATCTAAGATAAAGGTAAAAAGAGCTGGAGATGTGATACCAGAGGTAAAAGAAGTTACAGATAATAAGGAAAAAAATGGATTTAATATGCCTGAAAACTGTCCAGTATGTGAAAGTAAAATAATTAAAGAAGATGAATATCATTTCTGTACAGGAGGAGTCTCTTGCCAAGCCCAATTAAAGAGATCTCTTCAACACTATGCCTCTAAACAGGCCTTAGATATAGATGGTTTAGGAAAAGAAGTATCCAGTCAACTTGTAGAAAAAAATCTAGTGAAATCAATATCCGATCTATATAGACTTAAAAAAGAAGACCTCGTAGATCTTGAAAAATTTGCGGATAAGTCCGCAGATAAACTTTTAGACCAGATAGCTAAAAGTAAAAAACCAGATCTGGCTAGTTTTTTGACAGGTCTTGGTATAAGGCATGTTGGAAAAGAAACAGCAAGAAAACTATCAGAAAAATTTAACCTCAAACAGTTAAAGAAAGCTGACAAAGAAAACCTAGAAAGAATACCTGATATTGGACCAAAAGTAGCTGAATCCATAAAATCTTTTTTTGATGGAAAAGGTGGTGAATTAGTTGATGAACTATTAAAACTAGGTGTAGAACCTAAAAATAAAAAGATAAGTAATGAACTAAAAGGGTTAAAATTCGTTATAACCGGATCAATAGAAGACTATACACGGGAAGATCTAATTGATCTATTAGAACTTCATGGAGCAGACGTGACTTCATCAGTTTCTAGTCAAACAGACTATATTATAGTAGGATCTAATCCCGGCGAAACAAAAAGAAAAGATGCTAAAGAAAACAATGTAGAAGAACTACCCGAAGATAAATTCAGAGCAAAAATACTACAAAAAATAAAAGAGTAAAAACACTTTTACGAACATGACATCTTCACCACTATAAATGGACAGTGGGTTCACTTTTCAACCATCTGACTTTTGGACAAACATCCCACAGAGGTCGATGTGTTCAAGGGCTTATATTTTGACACCCTTCCGTAAAAGATTTAATGAGGCTACTATGCTTCTTTCGGACAATACAAATACACATTCTCTATACACAAAAATATAAGAGGAGTCCAATGATACCCCTCTCCCTAAAGAAATAGAGGTTTTATTTGATCTCGTATTGCTCTCAATTACAAACCCATACAGAATAAGGAAAAGTGGATAGTACCTAGATATGGTTTTCAACATATTGTAGCAAGAACCCCTCTTTTCTGAATCTTTGATTTTAGGTTAGGGATAGTTTACTACATCTAGAGTTGTCAGCTTTACTGGAACCTATGGTTTACAGTAGGTAGAATTTTGCTTTTAATATAAAAAGTATTGTGTATAGAGTTTTTTATATTATTCATAGATATTTATGGAGGAAAAAGTAGAAAATCTTATGACAAGAGATGTAATAACTATAGAACTTCCTGCTACAAAGGATGATATAATTGATGTTTTAAAGGAAGGAGAAATAAGCTCTGTCCCTTTAACTAAAAACAATAAATATCGAGGACTATTATCGAGAAAGGATCTGCTTGAGGATCCTGATGAAGACCAACTTTCTCTTTTAATGGATGAAGATTGTCCTACAGTAAGTCCAAATACTTCTGTTCAGAAATGTGGAGATATAATGGTTAATAAAAATGAGAGAAGAATACCTGTCATAGAGGACCTCTCGCTTAAAGGAATTATTACAGTAACTGATATTGTTAGATATATAGCAAAAACAGAAAATAAAAAAGAAATAGGAGATTACTTATCAGAAAATACTTTAACTATCTGGGAAAAAACACCTTTGAATCTAGTTGCTCAAACTTTAAAATTTGCAAATGAACCTGCAGCTTGCATATTGAATAAAGAAGGAGAATTTACAGGTATTATAACAGAATTAGACTGTATTAAGTCAGGACACTTAAAAACTTCATCTGAAGTCATAACAGGAAGTTTAGCAGAAGAAGATGATAACTGGATGTGGGAAGGAATAAAATCTACTAGTAATCAACTTATTTCTATAAGCCATTTAGAGATACCTAAACGACCTGTTAAAGAATACATGACAAAAGATATAAAAAGAATAGTAGGAAGCACCAGTATAAGTGAGACAGCAAACATCATGATAGAAGATAACAAAGAACAATTACCTGTTATGAGTGGAAAACAACTAATTGGTCTTATAAAAGATATAAACCTTATTAAATGTTTGATTTCATCGTAGAATTATCCTACGGATATAAATCGTTTTGAAGGTTAAATATAATAAATCTGTAAACTTCAACTGATAAACATCTAAAAAATTTATAAAATAGAGAAATGATAATTAATTATGTTGTATTTATATTAACTAAAAAATAATAAGTACTTAAATAATATTTGAAGTCTAAATAATTTTATGAGTTCACCAGGATTATGTTATATCTGTTCTAACCCTGCAACAAATTCATGTAAAATGTGTGGGGGTTTAGTTTGTAAAGAACATTACGGTGGAAATGGTCTTTGTGTTGTATGTGAAAGTAAATTTATGAAAAGAAGAAAAATGACTATGTAAGTAATAAAAATCAATATTTAATTAAACTATAAAAAAGTCTTTAATACATAATCATTATTATTTGTAAATATTATCTTAACTCAAAAATTGAGATGTCGATTTTTTTAGTATAGAATAACATATCCTAGGAGTTCGATAGTGATTACTATCAAAGATATTTTTTTAAAAATTTTTGATATATAGATGTTTATCTAAAGTAGTGTTACAGAAGTGTAAGGAGAAAGCCCTGCACTTCAGGGTGGGTAGGATGTCAAAGAGTTTAAAGTAAGATTTTTATGAATAACATATAGAGATCATCTATCTATTAATATAGTTTGTTTAGTTATCCTTTATCCAAAATCTATACAAAAGTAATTTTAACTCAATTCAATCTTTATATATCCGGTATATAAGTTGCGCAAGTAAAAGATAAAATCTACTTTTTTTTAACAAGAATTAGCCTTTGATCTTTAATATATAGGTTATCTAAGTACTTAGATAATCCTTTGCCTCCTTGTTTATTACTTGTTCGAATTCTTCGTAGAATGATACTACGGATCCAAACTGTTTTGGAGTTTCGAGTAGGATTAATTCATCAACTTTGTTTTTTAATTTTTCAACTGTGTCTGGGGGACAAACAGGTACCGCCAATACTATTTTTTCTGGTTAAAACTGTCTAATTTGTCTAATGCATGCTATAACTGTTCCACCTGTGGCTATTCCATCTTCTACTAAAACTATTTTTTTATTTTTAAGCTCTGGTAATTCTTCCTTACCTCTAAGAAAAATTAATTTTTCACGAGAGTTTTTTGTTTCCTTTTCTATTTGTTTTTCTATATATTCTTGTTCTATACCTAGGCTTTATATAAGATCTTTATTTAGCCAATAGTTACCGTCACTTGTAGTAGCACCTATACCTAATTCTTTGTTATGAGGTTCTCCTATCTTACTCGCAACAACTATATCAAGACTTGTATTTAATTTATCTGCAACTTTTTTTCCTAAAGGAACCCCTCCGCGAGGTATCGATAATACTATATCTGCTTTTATATCTCTATTTTTCAATTCTTCTCCGAGCTTTACTCCTGCTTTTTCCCTATTCTTAAAAGACATAAAACAATATATATTCTTTTAAACTAAATAATAATAACTAATGTAGAAATTAAAAATCCTAATTCTAAAAATATATATTCGTATATTATATATAAAATTTAATATTAAAACCCATAAAATTATTGGATAATAAAATTTAATGACTATCTAAGTAAAAACAATTTTTGGAGTTTTATAATATAATATTTTTTTATTTGGTTTCTGCAAGAATTTTTATTTTTTATTATAAATTAGTATAATTTGTTTTTAGCTGCAACTCTAGGTTGTTTATTTTGCTTTTGTTTCATTTATGTGGTTTTTTAACTCATTTTTCTGTTCGTCAGTAATAGAATCTTCAAGTCCACCTATAGAACGAATATCACTACAAATCCTATCAACTATAGGTCCAAGATCTAGGCCTCTTTCACTCCATTTATCAACGTTGTTTTTATCTAAATTAGAGGGCAAAGACTCCCTCCCTTTAGGGGGTGAATGAAGTGAAGCGAGTAGGGCGGGGTAGTTCACAATGCATACATCATAGCTATTTTTTCATCAATACTGCTACTTTTCAACTCCATAGCTAATTTTCCAAATGATTGGTTTAGGAAAATTTTATGTTGCAATATATCGAGGTGAGTGAAAAGAGAAACTTTGATACGGGTTTAGTATGTTACATTTATGGAATATGAAGAAAGAAGAGAGAAAAGGGCTTTTAGAAGAGTTAAATAGAGAGGTTTCTTCTCTTGGAGTTAGAATGATAGACTCTATAAAAGTTAATCATGAAAAAATAGTTCTTAGAGATTATTTTTTGGACATCCAACTAAATATGAACACAGTATCCATGAGGTAGAAAGAGCATTAAGTAAGAAAAAAGCTGAAATACGTGACAGGATAAAAAATGAAGATATGTCATATGAAAAGGGAGAAGAACTAGCAGAAAAAGCAGAAGGCATACAAAAAGCTATAGATGCACTCAAAGCTATAGAAAGTAAAGAAGAATTCAGAGAGAAAATAAAAATACATAAAAAGCAAAAAGGAAGAAAATTCAAAGAATTCCTAGACGAAATATCTGGATAAAAATTTCTGCTGCTTTGAAATAAAATAAGAAAGTAAGTAATTATTTAAATGGAATAATATATTTTTTAGTTCACTTTCTTACTACTTTGATAAAAAAAGGAACGCTAATATCTATAAATCATAACACAATATTTTTATTGATAGAAAGACAGGAAAATTAAAAGAGTAACAATACTGTTATAGATCTATTAATAATAGAATACCTTGATGTTATAGCTTATCGATATCAGCTACCAATTTAATAATTAATGGATCCTTTAGAATCATTTGTTTCTTTAAGCTCCAAAAAAAAGGATAGCTTGAATCAATCTAGCTGGTTTTATTTAATTAAATTGAGTGCTTAAAAAAAAATACAGTCTCCAATATTTATGGTGTTTTACTTATAGTTGATTTTTCTTTTCAGATAATCTAAATACTAATCTTTTAGTTTTGTTTATTTTGTGGTGATAAAACAAACAGTATTGATATAGATATATCTAAACAAATATGTATTTTTTATAGGTATAAAATAAACAATTATTGTTTTTCTATAGTTTTGGATTGTTCAAATGGAGAACGTTTTGCAACAGTCTGTCGATGTAGTTCCTCAGGAGGTCTTTCCCGTAATTTACCAGTTATAAAGCATTATACCTTCTGGTACTGCTTCAGCAACCTCAGTATCCCGTATATCAGAAGAACTCATTATACTAATAATAACTACTAATTGTCATAATAGTTAAATAATTTCTACTAAAATATATCTTGCAAACCATTTATATATTTAAAATAAACGTTCGACTTTAAACCCTCATAAACTCTTTCTATATAAAGATTTGAAAAAAGCTATTCAGACAGGTTCAAAAGAATGCAATCTCAGTTGTTTGAGTTCTAAATTTGTCTTATCAAGAGCTTCCATTACAGTATCTAGGTCTTCAGAGAGGCTATAAATACGATATCTTTCACCATAATTATACAGAAATAAAAAAATATTATTTTGTAATAATATTTCTGGTACAATAACCGAAAACAAAACCAGTAATAAAAATATTTTTGGATGATTATTTTTCGCTACTATTATTCACCATTAAAGATCTTTTAAAAAATTTATTATATATTCAATAGTTATCCATTATATTATTCGTTTAGATTCAGCTTATGTCAAATCTTAATTTAAAAATTTATGTATTTTTAGGGACCTTTCGAGTTTTATACCATAAGGACTTTCTTTTGAAAATACTCTATTTTTATTATGGATGAAGAGACAACTTAACAGTTTATCTAGACGTAATTTTATCAAAGCGGCTGTTGCAATAGGTGGATCTAATGCACTGTCTGCATGTTTAGAGAGAGAAAATAGAAATATACCAAGGGGAACTCAAGATTTTTCAAGTTTACCTAATCGACAGCATTCATGGAATAATTTCTTAGATAAAGACAAATACGGTAATAATATAGTACCTCGTCACCGAATTTTACTTTATTTAAATTATAAAAAAGAAGGTACACCATCTAAAGAAGATAGAAAAAAAGCAAAAAAGATTTTTAGAACTTTAGAGCGCGCATATGAATGGAGTAATAATGGATTACTTTTTACTGTAAGTTATTCGCCTAAATATTTTAATAGGTTTGAAAAACCGTTAACTGAGTTTATTGATCTACCTGAACCTAAATCTTTAGCTCCATTTGAAGATCCGGAACCTGACAGACCAGATACAGTTATACATCTTGCAAGTGACTATGGATCTGTTATATTAGAAACAGAACAAGCATTATTTAGAAAAAAAGGTACTGTAAATGGAGTTGAACTTACAAATTCACTTAAAAATACATTTGAAAAAGTAGATCGACGTGCTGGATTTGTAGGTGAAAGCTTACCAGCTAAACATCAAGATGTTGAAGGTATTCCAGATTCTGATCCAGTTCCCGAAGAATCTCCACTATATATGGGATTTAAGTCGGGTTTCCAAAAAAACCAAGCTAGTGAGGACAGAGTAACTATAAATTATGGAAAGTTTTCTGGGGGTACTACACAACAGATTTCTCTTCTTAGACTTCATCTACAACAATGGTATGAACAAGACAGTAGATATCATAAAGTAGCTACAATGTTCTGTCCAGTACATGCAGAAGAAAAAAGAGTAAAGGGAGTCGGAGAAAACCTAGGAGATTCTAGTAAAATAGGTGAAGGATGTATAGAAAACCTCGAAGAACATGCAAGAAATTATGGGGTAGTAGGTCATTCCCAAAAATCTGCTCAAGCAAGAGAAGATGAATCTCCAGTAATACTACGTAGAGATTTTGATTCAACTGATAATGATAAAGCTACATTACATTTTCTTTCATTACAGAAAAAAATAAGTGATTTTATAGATACAAGAAAAGCAATGAATGGAGAAGATGTATCTAGTAGTTCTCCTGTAGGACAGAGATCCAATAATGGAATATTACAGTATATGACTGTAAAAAAACGTGGCAACTATCTAATACCACCACGAGATTTAAGATCTCTACCCAAAATATAATGGAAAGGAGAGACGTACTTATAGGGTTAGGGACTTTGGGAGGAGTAGCAGTAGCAGGCTATGGTGCGTACAGATTAGCATATATGAGAGCTAAAAGTCAATACAGTCCTTTGAATACTCCTTCTGTAGTGGAAAATCGTCCAGATGCTGTTTATATTCCTAGCCATATAGAGGGAATGAAGATGATAGATGTTTTAGAAAAAAATGGTGTTTCTTTAGGTTTGTTTTATTCATATCCTCACCGATTTTGGACATTAACCGGCCAAAACAGGAATAAGGTAGAGATAAACAAAGATGACTCTTTACATTTGATGGCTTCATTATGGGACTCAGAAACTAAAGTTGGGATACCTAGTTCTAGTTTAAGCTTTGAAATTTTAAGAAATGGAGAGACTGTAGTGGAAAAACCTCCTTGGCCTATGCTTTCTCAAAATATGGGATTTCATTTTGGAGATAACATATCACTACCTGAAGAAGAATCGTATACCATAAATACAGATGTTTCTCCCTTACAGATAAGAAAAACAGGTGTTTTTCAAGATAGATTTAATGAACAAAAATCCTTTGAATCAAAATTCGAATACAATAAAGAGAAATTAAACGAGATAATGTTTAGAACATTAGATGAAAAAAAAGGTCAAAAAGGTGCTATAGATCCAATGAATATGATGAATATACCTATACCACAGCTTCCGTCTAAAAATAGTTTCCCTGGAAATATTTTGGGATCTGGTAGGAGTGGTGATGGAAACTTTATATCTGTTTTACTAGATAGGCCACCTGGGGGAATAGAAAAGGAAGGTAGTTATCTTGTAGTATCAGCACAGACTCCCTATAATAATTATCCTCTACCTTTCATGTCTGTTTCAGCAGAGATTAAGAAAAGAAATAATACGATCTTTGACGGTCCATTGACACCTACTTTAGGCTCTGACTTGAACTTCCATTATGGAAAGACGATAAATAATATACAAAATATAGATACACTAAATATTACTTTTGGTGCTCCCCCACAGATAGTAAGACATGAGGGATACGAAACAGCATTCTTCAATATGAAATCAATTCAAATAACATCATAATAGTATAAAAAATTGATAATATTTTTTAGGGTTTATGAATACTTCAAATTTTAAAGATATTAGGGATAAAAGACTAAAAATTACTGGCGGTTTATTTGCATGTATTCTTGCATTACTTCATCTATTACATCCGACACATGGTATTAGTAAACTAATCCTTATTTTTCTATCAGATATTGAGCTGATAGTTTCTACCCCTCGTCCTTTAGCGTTTTTTCTATCAGCTATAGCTATAATAATAGGAATAAACCTTGTTTGGTTTGGATACCAAGAAAAACCAATCTATATCTTGGGTATAATTTTGATGTTAGTCTATATAGTTGGATATTTTAGTTGGCATCTATCAGGACATGACGGATTTCTACCGGGTAGAGAACCACTTCTCCATGGTCAATCAGTCGGTTCATTAACAGGAGAGATAATAAGAGATAGCTCAAGAATAGGAGAAATAATCGAAAAAGAATAAGAACTTACCGAAAGAGAAAAAATGTTCCTCTATGGATTACTTGGGGGGTGTTACTTCACCACAGACACAAGGGAGAAGCAGAGAACTCCCAAGTGTCGGAAAGAGATGCTGAACAATAATAGAACTAGTGGAAGGCAGAGAAGAACAAATAATACGTGGTTTATGACGTTAGGATATACTCTATCATGGAAGAGGGCATGTGTAATTTGAAAGGGAGATTTGACCCGATTTCTGTTCTCAGTTGAGATCTAGGTCTGCGAGTA
Organism: Halobacteriales archaeon; assembly: GCA_018609935.1. Next base: position 16,705 of record JAHENH010000164.1, read on the forward strand.
GAACGAATTTCCTTCCGTTGTAACCTGATAATAACAGTATCTCTTCCTCTAAAAAGGACGTCACGAGTGTACTAGTTTTTACTGGATTCAATACTATCTAAAGTATGTCCAAATTCAGAAACAGCAGTTACGCAATCCAGACTACCTTTCTGTTGACGAATTCTTTTATTCCGGGGTCGGAAAGTTCTCTGCCGTACCCTGACTCCTTAGTACCCCCAAATGGTACACGAGGGTCCGATTTTGGAATTTGGTTCACATATACCATTCCAGCATCTATTTCCGTAGCTACCTGTTCTCCCTGTTCACTGTCTTGGGTCCATATGCTGGCACCGAGCCCAAAATCAGTATCGTTTGCTTTTTCTACTGCTTCCCTTTCTCCCGAAACACGGTACACCGCAGCTACAGGTCCAAACACTTCCTCACAGTCAGCCGGACATCCCTTGGGGACATCTGTAAGTATAGTAGGAGGATAAAAAGCCCCATCGCGGTCTAAAGGTTCTCCCCCCGTGATAGCTGTAGCTCCGGCATCTATGCTTTCTTTTACCTGACTGTGTAAATTCTCCATCAGCTCATAATCTGCCTGTGGACCTATATCAGTTTCCTCGTCCATGGGATCCCCTACTGTAAAGGAATTTATCTCTTCTACCAGATGCTCCAAAAACTCGTCGTAGACTGACTCGTGAACAATCAACCGCTTTGCTGCTATACAGGACTGGCCCCCATTCTGATTGCGTGCCCACGCAGCTTTCTCGGCTACTTTCCTGGGATCCACGTCACCTAAAACAACAAACGGATCGTTTCCACCCAACTCAAGAACCGACTTCTTCAAGTGCTTTCCTGCAACCGATCCCACAGATCTTCCGGCAGCACAGCTACCGGTAAGTGTAGCTGCCTTGACTCTGCCGTCGGATATTATGTCATCTACCAGATCGACAGGAACCAAAGGGGATTGGAAGACTCCTTCCGGGTAACCAGCCTCCTTGAAGGCTTGTTCTATTGTTACTGCACATTCGGGGACTCTGGGAGAATGTTTGAGAATTCCAACGTCTC
>JAHENH010000165.1 GCA_018609935.1 Halobacteriales archaeon
AAAATGGCATTTATAAAAATTTATATTTTTGAATTGATATTTTTTATCCTTTTTTTCATTTAAACGAGGTTTTATAAAAAATCTGTTAGAGGATGTCTTTTACCATCTTTTAATATGGCTTCTGTTTGTTCTTTTTCTATATTATGCATTATTTTTCTTGTAGATTGGCTCATATAAAATTCATAAGCTTCATTAAATTCTTCTTCTTCAAATAAAGAATCCAGAATTCCATATAAGATATTATCAGCTATTTTTGTTCTATTTTCCCTGTATTCTTCAGGAATATTTCCTTCTTCCAATGCCCATGTTTCAAAAGAAACCTCTCTACCAGTTTCTTCTAAACGTTCATAATCCAGATCAATCCTATACCCTACATTTGGATTATATGATGCTTTCCAGGGTTCTTTTTTATAAAAAAAGCTCGCTTCAAAAGTGTCGTTGTCTTTTAACATAAAGATTAGATCAACGAGTGTTTTTCCATTCACTCTTATTTGCGGCTTATTAACTTCAATAAGGTCCGTGTCTGTAGCAAAAATCTCTTCCTCTCCGTTTTCATTAACGTTACTAACGTAATAAGTCCAGATCATATCCCATTCTTCGTTATCTCCATATTCATCTGAGGGCTCATACGAGTTTTCCCCTGTAAAATCTCCCATATAAAAAACAAGTTTTGAGGTTTTATAAAAATTTGTGTTTTTGACTGAATATTTTCAAAAACCAATATTTTTAAATCCTAAATTATTGGAAAATTTGTAAGTTAAATATTGAAAAACTATTTAGAAGAAAATGTTCAAAAAACTAAGAGACAAATTAACTGGATGGGCTAAGAAGTTTTCCGAAGAGGAGAAAGAAGAGCCGGAAGAACCTGAAAAGATTGAAGAAAAAGAAGAAAAATCCAAAAGGAAAGAAAAACCTTCAAAAGAGCAAGAGCCGGAAGAACCTGAAAAGATTGAAGAAAAAGAAGAAACTGAGAAAAAAGAATCTAAAAAGGAGAAGAAAAAACAAAAGGAAGAAAAAAGAAAACAGAAACAGGAAGAAAAACAGAGAAGAAAAGAAGAAAAGGAAAAATCCAAGGAAAAAAAAGAAGATAAAGAAGAATCTCCAGAAAAAGCAGAAGCTGAAGAGAAAGGGGAGGGAAAAAAAGAAAAAGAGATCCCTGTTCCTACAAAATTTGAAGTTGGAAAACAAAAAGTTGAACCAGACACAGAAAAGCTGCAAGAAATAGGAGAAGAGTTAAAAGAGGAAGAACCTGAAGAAAGAGAATCTAAAGAAGAAGATCAAGAATCTTTTGAACATTCTGAAGAGAAAGAAAAAACCGAAGAAGCTGAAAAGAAACCAGAAAAGTACGAAGAAAAAGAAACAAATGAAGAAGAGAAACCTGAAAAGAAGAAAAGTGGATTTTTTAAGTTTGGAAAAACAACAATTTCTGAAGAAGATTTTGAGAAATACTCTGAGGAGTTAGAAACTTCGTTGCTTGAAAATAATGTTGCCTTTGATGTTGTAGAGAAAATCTTAGAACAGTTAAAAGAAAAAATCGTAGGTCAGGAATTCTCAAAAAAAGAAATTGAAAATAAAATAAAGGAGGCCTTGAGAGAAGTTATATACGAGGTTTTAATCGAACCTTATGATTTAATTCAGGAAGTGGAGAATAAAACCAAATCAAATTCAGAGGATGGAAATTCTTCTGAACCTCAAGAAAAAGAACCTTATGTAATGTTGTTTTGCGGTATTAACGGTACGGGAAAAACTACAAGTATAGCAAAAATGGCGCATCATTTAAATCAACAGGGGTTAAGTTGTGTTATGGCTGCTGCTGATACTTTTAGAGCAGCTTCTATAGAACAGATTCAGGAGCATGCGAATAATCTAAACGTAAAAGCAGTAACTCATGAATACGGAAGTGATCCTGCTGCAGTAGGTTTTGATGCAATAAAATATGCTAAGAAAAATAATATAGATTGTGTGTTAATTGATACAGCCGGGAGAATGCATACTGAAAAAAACCTCTTACAGGAAATGGAAAAAATCTCCCGTGTATGCAGACCTGATGTTAAGCTATTTGTCGGAGAAAGCATAACAGGAAATGATGCAATAGAACAAGCAAGAAGTTTTAATGAATCTATTGGAATTGACGGCTCTATTTTAGCCAAGGCAGATGTTGATGAAAAGGCGGGCACCGTCCTATCAGTTGGTTATGTCACAGGAAAACCAATTCTTTATTTAGGGGTTGGACAAGAATATAAAGACCTGGAGCCTTTTGACAAAGAAAAATTTATTGAGAGAATTGGTCTGTGAGTTATTGAGATTGTTATGTTTTTATAGAGTAATTACCTTTTTCCGTCACAATTTATAAATACATTATCATCGTAATGATTTTTAATTGCATTATAAATGAAAAGGATTTCTTGCTCAGAGACAGGCCTAAAATGCCATGCGTCTGTTCCAACATTTACCATATTTGGTTTTACTTTCCAACGTCCATGAACGTGTCCAGTAATATTAAACCTGTCTTTAACACCATTAACTGGATAATGATTTAGATAACAATTTATATCGTCTAATTGTAAATTCATATCCTTCCTCATATCATCAAAATAACTTGCTAGGAGACCTAATTTGTATTCATCATAATTTCCAACAATTAAAATTCTGTTTTTGCATTTTATCCTATCTAACAATCTAACCCCTTCTTCATCCATAGCCACATCTCCAAGATGGTATAATTCATCATTTGGTTGAACAATATCATTAAAATTTCTGATTATTGTATCGTTCTGCTCCCGGACACTTTTGAAAGGTCTGAAGAACGGATTGAAATCCCCTATTCTTGTTTCGTTTAAATGCCAGTCTGATGTAAAGTATTTTGCCATATCGTTACTATAAAACATTTATATTTATATTTATTGGTAGCTGTAGTTTTTATCCTAATTAAAGATGTTTAAGATTTGGGTTAATTTCTTACTGAAGAATTTTATTGGTTCAACTGAGTTTAATACTCCGGAGTTTACTCCGATAGGTGGGGCGGTCAGTTGAACGCTTAAAAATACCCTGCAGCTTGCTGCGGTTG
>JAHENH010000166.1 GCA_018609935.1 Halobacteriales archaeon
ACACCTGTCTCCTTAGCATCCTCTTTATCATTAGCTCCAATGTCTATAAATAGATCATCTATATCCGGAAGCTCACCACGTTCTTCTTCATCCATTAAATGAGGGGGTTTCATTCCTATAACACCTGTTATCTTATTTTTACCGTGTATGATAACACGTTGATTTAATAATGATTGTATTGTTACTCCTCCAATCTTTGAAAAATGTATAAATCCATTGTCATCTATTCTTTTTACTGATAGACCTATTTGATCCATATGGGCTGCTACCATTAGCCTAGGACCTGAACCAGATTTACGACATATCAAGTTTCCTAAATTATCTTCCGAAATATCATCTACATGTTTCTCCATTTCACTACGTATGATTTCTCTAATCTTTCCTTCGTTTCCAGATACTCCAGGTGTTTCTACTAGCTTTTTAAGCAATTTTTCCATAAATATCTTTTTTATCTTTACTTACATATATATTAAGTTAAGATTTAAACATTAATTTATTTTTAACCTAAAAAAAAATGAAATTCTTACTTTTATTTATCTAAACAAAATAATTTAAGAATAATGTATAAAATAAATTTTATTTATAAATATTAAAAGATAGGGACAATATTATTAACTATATAATTAAATTATCAATATGGGAAATTCTGAAGAACCTATTAATCCTGAAGTCTGTGTTGGAGCTAAAGTAAAAACAAGTAATGGGGAAGCAGGTATAGTAGAATTTTTCTATAGTTCAAATATTGCGGCTGTAAACATAAAAGGAGATATGCATAAAATAAATGTTGAAGAACTAGAAGTTATAAGATAGTAAATTAAACAAAAAAACTCTGTTTTTATATTATTGTATTCAAATTACTGACAAATTTCATCTATATACTAGTAGAGCTATGATGTTAATATATACCAATTGTCATCACACCAAAATATTAATAAAAGATAATGATAAAATATAATTATGTACGATCCAGAAAACATACCGGAAAGTGGAGAATATAAGTGTATCAACTGTGGAAATATAATAGAATCGGAAAGACATCCTGGAAACTGTCCAAAATGTGGAGAAGTAATGCAAAACATGGGTATGCCCCTAGAATAGTCACTAACCCAATAAAAATTCAATATTTATATATAAAGATATCATATATCCAGTAAAATATAAATAACCAAATACTGTTCTGAAAGAAATATAACAAAGAACCAAAGACAAACCTTCTCAGCAATCCAGAAATAAACAAAGTACATCCATCTTAAAAAGAACTTAGCATAATAAACTATATTATTAAAAATTTCTCATCCCAAATAAAGGAATAAACATGAATTCTCCTAGAAAAAGAGTTTTATATTATCGATTAAAAATACACAACTAGATAATAATATATTAATTAATAAAATATTACACGGAATCTATTTTCTAATGGTTCTATAAGGTTGCCAGTTTTCTTTAAGAAATTAAGATCTTCTTTTAATGTTTCTCTCTCCATTTTTCCTTCTGTTTTTTCTACTATACTTTCAAAGGGTACAAGAGATTCTTCATACTGTTCTTCTAGATTATCAATTATATCTATTATTAGATCAAGTCTTGTTTCCTGGTTTTTTAGTTCTGTTTTTGAAATGTCTGAATTATTATTTAACCTATTCGTATTAAGTTTTTCTTTTCTATTTTCTTTATCACTATCTTTTTTATTTTTCTATTTTATTAGAACACCAAGGGCAAAAAGACCATTTACTACCTATAGCCCTATTACAATTACTGCATTTATCAACCGATCCTACTAAATAAGTAAATGGCGGATCTAACATTTGATGTAGTTTATTATGACAACTTGAACAAATATCTATATTTTCTCCTTTTATATCTTCTATGTTAGTTACAATCTCAGGTATTATATTATGTGTTTCAATCTCAACATCTCTATCATCACAAAAATAGCAGGCTTGAATATCTTGTTTTTCTTCTATTTTATCCATAATTTTATTGTATTTATAATTTACTTATAACTGTAATTTACGGAAGCTTTTCCAGATATAAGAAATTCTATAACAGCTTCTATAAATTTTTCATTGTCAGCTATAGTATATTTATTGGTGGAAAATATATCTTTGTCCCCTACAGCAAGTACACCTTCGTTTATAGTGGCAACAGGATATTTTCTTATCTCATGTATATCCGACTTTCTAGTTTTATTAGCTGAAATAAGAATATGAGTGCCTGTCTGAGAGGTTACATCAGTTGCTGTGTACATTGTTACCTTTTCAACATCGTTCATAATAGAATGGTTAGTAGGGTTTACAATTATATTTCTATAATTCCCATCTTTTTCTTCTAGGTTATATAGATAGTTTGTCCCAAAAGAAAAACCGAAACTTGATCCAATTGTCGTAAGTGAACTACGTTCTGTATTCACTGAGGTTTGATCTAAGGTATTAACTATATTTTTCTTATTAGGTTCTCCAATTAACAATAAATGTCCCCCATTGTCCACAAATCTCTCTACATCAATTATCTCAGATTCAGTATATTCTTCTGAAGGTTCTATAATTATAAAAGCATCAGATTGAGTAAGTAATCTTCTATAATTATCTTCCCTATCTAAAAACTTTACTTCATTTCCACCTTCAGTTATTCCAGATATTAATGGCTGGATATCCTCATTTTGAAATCTATTTCCATGCATATCATCAATTACTACTGTCTTTCTTTCTATAGCAATAGAATCAGGTCTTATTTCACCCCTCGATTGAATTAACTGTGTAGATATATTTGAAATATTATATTGGAAACCTCCTTCTATAGTAGAGTCATCCATTAAAGATGGTATTGAAGATAAAATAAAAGAAATAAAAAAAGTACAAGATAGAATGACAGTTATAACTCCTAAAAAAACTAATACTCTTTTTAATGATTTTTTTTTCATCTATAAATAATCATTTATATACTACATCTTGGTGGTACTTTATATTTAAATTCGTATATAAATTAATAGATAAAAATAAAATGGATACTGTAACATCCAAGTTTCCTAGATTATTGATTTTTAACAGTTTTTTCTGTTTAGCATTGATTCTCTTCTATTAATTTATCTATCTGCGTTATAGTTAAAACATATACTATATATACATAGATAAATATGAATAAAATTAGTAGTTAAGAAATTCAAATTCTATTCTATCCTAAATTAAATCTTACTCTATCCCCTATCGATACATTTCTACTAGATGTGTATCCTTTAGGTACTTCTAGAACCCATTTTGCGTTACCACTATATCCTGTTAAATTATTATTTGAAGTAATAGGTGCATGATGAATTTCTGTAATATATCTGTTTGAATCAATAAATATAATATCCAATGGGAAATTCATATCTCTCATAACAAATGTTTGTTCTTGTTCTTGATTAAAAACAAAAAGCATACCTGAACCATAATTAAGGTTTTCTGTATTACTTAAACCAATATATCTCTCTTTTTGTGTATCAGCTATTTCTACCTCTACAGTAGCCAATATACTATTTTCGCCATCCAAAATCTTTACATAAGCTGATGTAGAATTTTTATCAGTCAAATCTTTATAATCTGAGAGATTGAACCCATATAATAAAATAGATATTATCATAAAAAATAGAACCAATAATATTATATTTCCTTTTTTAATATCCATATTAACTATATAAAAACAGTTGTAGAGGTTTAAAAATAAAATTTATCTATCATAATAAAGGGTTAATAGAAGATTAATTAGATAGATATAGAATAAAGAATAAGGTTATGTGTTCCTGGACCAAACCCTAATGCTGCTATAAATCCGAGAAGTATATATCTTTTATTAAGATTATCTGTTTTATAATCTGTAAAAATATATAGTATAAAAATAACTAGTACTATTTTTATTAAGATAAATATCCATGCTTTTCCAGGTATTATAGATATCAGCGATAAATTCGTTTCATTCATGATTATTTGAGATAAAAACATTTGTTCTTTAAACCCAAGAATATCTATTCCTATTGCTGTAGATATAGAATCTAAAATATGAGAAAAAAGTACAAATAGTTCTATTTTCCCTGTTTTTATATTTATATTTATAAATAATCGGAAGATATGTATTATTCCCCATATAATTGCTGTTAAAATCAATGACAAAATAAATCCAACAAAAGACCATCTAAAATTAGTAAAATTAGAAATAAAAAATATTGTTCCAATAATAATTAAACCAATAATACTTCCGGATATATGTACTACCCTAGATACTGCTGAGTCAGGATGGCTAGTAGCTGTAGTTATTCCCCAAATAATTCCAGCAAATATAAAAGTAGTAATATATACTGTGACTGAACCGAAAAAAGGAGAAATAATTTCAGGAAATACATTCATCTTATATAAAACATATAATGAAGCCCCAACAACCATCCATGGAACAAAAGATAAAATTACATCTTCAGATATTGCTGGCTCTAATTCCCAAAGAATCAAAGATAATATAAAAAAACTAAAAACCAATATAAATAAATATATAATATAAACTAATAGATCCATAATAATATATCAAAACTCTACAACTATATTTTTCTTTTTAATTATAGTGAATATCCATGTTATCTGGTTAGTAATTCTACTAGTTTAGTTAGAATTCTAATCTTCTAAAAAAATTAAAATAATATATATTCGATTTCTTTATCAATCTTATTATGAATTTTGATATATTTATATAATTATCTTTTAAAGACTATACTTGATATTTTTATGGTTATATTTTTTTATATAACATATAGATGTAAAGTATATTTATTAAATACAAACTATTCTAATCTATTATACAAAAGATATAGGAAAGAGTGATCCTAGTTTAAAAGATAAAAAATTAAATAATATACATTACCTATAGTTTAATATATAAAATATAGTTTTTCAGTTTCATTCTAAAATATTTTGTATTACTTAAGATATATATCTTATATATTCTTTATATATTAAATTATTCTTTAAGAAAATTATTTTCTAAGCAATTTTCTATATCTGTTTATATTTAAAAAAATTTATACCACCGTTATTGTTTTACAGAATGTAGTTCAATATTGTTATAAAGTATGGATTTACACAGGAGAGATATAAGCCAAGATATAAATGAGTTAGGTTCTCTCCTTGGGGATGTAATTAAAAAAGAATCTGAGGAAGCTTTTGATATTGTAGAATCAATCAGAAAAGAATCGATACAAGCTAGAGAAAGTACTGGAAAACATAATGAAAATGTAAAAAACAAGATTGATGAAATGTCAGATGAAAAAAAGGAAATAATCGCCAGAGCTTTTACTATATATTTTGAACTCGTGAATCTTGCTGAAGAAAGAGAACGAGTTAGAAAAATACGGGTAAGATCAGAAAAAGGAGTTTTAGAAAATACACTAGAGGAGGTAATTGTTCAACAAAATCTTGAAGAAAATAAAAAAATAAAGAATATATTAGACGATATACAAATAATTCCTACGTTTACTGCCCATCCAACTGAAGCACGTAGAAAAACTATAAAATATAAATTAAGAAATATATCTGAGATATTAGAAAAGCTAGATGAAACAAATCTGCAAAAAAAAGAAGAAGAAAATATAAAAGACAATCTAAAATCTCAAATAGAGGGTCTTTGGAGGACATCCCATATAAGACAAAACAGACCTAATCCCCTAGATGAAGTATATAATATACATTGGTATCTAGAGAATACTCTTTTTGACTGTATAGGGGAATTTTATACAGATAAACAAGATTTACTTAAGAAATATTCGGAAAATCTGAACTATAATATAGATATGCCTAATGTTTTCAAATTTAGGTCTTGGGCAGGTAGTGATAGTGATGGTAATCCATATGTAACTCCCCCCATAACAGAAAAAACACTTAATATACAGCAAAATAAAATTCTGTCTCTTTACAAAGAAGAGTTGAAAAAATTACTAAATGTTCTTAGTTATAATAAAGAAAACATAGATGTAGAACCCGTCAAAAAGTATCTAAATAGAAACAAAAAATTTTCTAGTCTAGTTAAAAAAGCTAAGAAACAATATCCAGATGAACCCTATCGACAGATGATTAAAATTATGTTAGAACGTATAGATAACACCAAAGAAAATTCTTCTATAGGTTATAGTAATCCAGTAGAATTATCCAAGGAACTGGGTGATATAAAAAAAAGTTTAGAAAATAGCGGAGCTAGATCTGTAGCTAAAGTTGAAATAGAGCCGCTAAAAAGAAAAGTTGAAACTTTTGGCTTCACATTAGCACAGTTAGACCTAAGGGACCATAGAAAAAACCATACAAAAACTATAGAAGAAGTTCTTGAAAAAAAAGGCATCGAATATAGAAGTTTTTCTGAAAAAGAAAAAGCTGAATTTCTTACCAAATCTATACTAGAAAATTCAAACAAGATCAGTATTGAGGACAGTAAAGATATCTCTGAATCTTCTAGTAAAATACTAAAAAGATTTTCCAAATTATATAAATGGCAGTCAGAATTTGGTGTAAATTCAATAGATACTTACTGTATAAGTATGTCCGAAGAAACAAGCCATATATTAGAGGTCTTATTTCTTGCAGATCAATTCAGTATAGTAAATCTCCCAGATAGATCAAATATAGATATAGTACCTCTTTTCGAGACTGCAAGAGCCCTTAAAAAATCTTCCGAAATAATGGAAGAACTTTTCAATAATAAAGCATATTCAAAATCTTTGAAGAGAAGAGGGAACAAGCAAGAGATAATGCTTGGCTATTCAGACTCAAATAAAGAAAACGGATTTGTAACAACTAACTGGTTTTTATATAAAAACCAAGAAAGATTAGCCGCATTATCTAGGAGATATAACATAAATCTACGGTTTTTCCATGGTCGAGGGGGTTCGATACCAAGGGGAGGAGGTTCTACAAATAAAGCGATTTTAGCGCTTCCTAAAGGAGCATCAATGGGAGAAATAAAATTTACTGAACAAGGTGAGGCGATAGATGAAAGATATGGTAACAAAAAAATTGCAAAAAGAAATATGGAACAAACTCTAAATGCTCAGATTAGAACTAGACATAGAGCATTAGAGGAAACTAAAAATAATATACCAAAAGAATGGAGAAAAGCATTAGATATAATTTCAAAAAACTCAAAAGAAACATATATTTCACTTCTTGAAACAGAGGGTTTTGTAGATTATTTTTATCAATCTACTCCAATACAAGTTATTGAGAAATTAAAACTAGGATCGAGGCCAGCCTCTAGAACTGAAAAAAGAGGAATTGAAGACCTCCGTGCAATACCGTGGGTTTTTGCTTGGACACAATCCAGATGTATATTACCAGGTTGGTATTCACTAGGTTCAGGTATAAATGAATATCTTAAAAAAGGAAATATAAATACTCTAAAATCCATGTATGAAAACTGGAATTTCTTCCGTACGGTTTTAGATAATGCTTCACTTTCTTTAGCAAAAAGTGATATAGAAATAGCAAAAGAATACAGCCAGCTATCCCAAGAATCAAATAAATTTTATCCAAAAATAAAAAAAGAATATGAAAAAACTAAATCTCTTATATTAAAAATATCAGGTAGACAAGTATTAACTGGAAAAAAATGGTTAGAGGAAAGCCTCAATAGAAGGAATCCATACCTTGATCCTCTAAATCTTTTACAAGCAGATCTTTTAGATAAAGATAATCTATCTAAAAAACAACAAGAGATACTAAGAATAACTGTAATGGGGATTGCAGCAGGAATGAAGAATACCGGATAATATACGTATTATTTATCTATATATAGGCTAAATATTTAAAATAACAATATTGGTTAAGATGAAATTATAATATTTTATTGTCTTTAATTTTCTGATCAGATAAAACTAAATAGATGCTGATAGTTAAATTCTGAAACAACAAAGACTAAATTATATTGAATAAAATAAATAAAAATAAATAGTTTATATAAAAATAATAAATATTTAACCTAAAAAGTATTTTATTATATTTATTTAAAATATCCTTCTATGGTTAGGTTAATTTTTACCCTAAGTTATAAATAGCTTGATCAAATTTATTCTTTTCATGGGATTACAAGAATCTTGCACTTTTCCTATGGAAAGTGATAGTTGGATAAAAACTATTGCTATTGGAACCATTTTGACGATATTCGGTTTTTTAATTGTTCCAATAATACTCGTTTATGGTTATATTGTACGAGTAATTAGGCACAGTTTACAAGGAAGTTCAAAGCCACCTGAATTTGGTGACTGGGGGGAGCTCTTTATTGAAGGAATACAAGCTTGGGTTATTGGGATAATATATATGATTATACCATTTTTAGTTGCTGGAATAACTATCGGAGGATCAATAATGGCAATAGCTACTGGATCCCAATCAGGAGCTACAGCAGGACTAGCTGGAGTAACAGGAGGGTTAATAATTACTTTTATTTTAATGTTAGTCTTTGGGTATCTAGCTACCGTAGGAATCGTGAATTTCGCAAACGAGAGAAGATTTAGTGCAGGTTTTGATTTTGGTGTTATAAAAAATGTTGCTTTAAATGGTAATTACGTTATTGCATGGATATCCTCTGTAATAGTATTTTTTGTAGCTAGCATAATAGGAGGTATACTTAGTATAATACCGTTATTAGGCTTTATTATAGCCTCTGTTATATTTTTCTATGCATATATTGTTGCAGCAAATCTTTGGGCTGGAGGGTTTTCCACCGCAAGAGGAAGATAGTACATATATAATATATTAATATATTTTTTGGAGTTAAAAAGCTACGTAGCTAACATCATAACGAGAATCATTCAAAAAAATTTTATAGAATAATATATATTTATTTTAAGTTATAAGTTCCCCTTTCTATAATTGATAGAAGGACCAAAATTTATAAATAAAACCCAAGCAAGATAACATATATTGAGTTCCAGAATAACAAATAATTGAATTCTGAATATAAAATATCGCAAAAAATGTTATCTTAAAAGAAGAAAGAGGCCAAAGTATTAATCAATTTGAAAATTGATATGATTGAGGTGGAAAATGTATCGAAAAGTTATGATGATCATAGAGTCCTTGAGAATGTTTCTTTTTCTATAAATCAAAGTGAAATCTTTTCTTTAGTTGGTCATAATGGGGCAGGTAAAACGACTTTAGTTAAATGTTTAACAGGAGTGACGAACCAAGATGAGGGCGAAATTTTTGTAAAAGAATATCAACCAATAAATATAGATAAATCAAAAATAGGTGTTTTACCACAAGAATTTAGTCCACCTGGACTTCTTACAGTGAAAGAATTATTAGAGTATTATTCAGGGTTATATAAGGAAACATTTGAAATAAATACGGTCATTAAAAAAATAAATCTTGAAGACGCATACAAAAAGAGATATAATAAGTTATCTGGCGGACAAAAAAGAAGGATATGTATTGGTATTTCTATAATCAATAAACCTAAAATATTATTTCTAGATGAGCCGACTACGGGTATAGACCCTGAGGGAAGAAGAGATATATGGGATCTTATTAACAAACTTTCAAATCAAGGTACTACAATATTTTTCACCACTCATTATATGGAAGAAGCAGAAGAACTAGCTGATAAAGTAGGTATATTGAACAATGGGGAATTAGTTACGGTTGGAGATCCAAAAAAACTAATAAAAGAAAAAGGAGGTGACTCTAAACTTATATTTAAAAAGAAAAATAAAAGTGTTAATAACAATTTAGATGAACAAATAACCAAACATTATAATGTAGAAGAAACACCTGAACTTATTATATTTAACGGAGTGGAAACCAACAATATAGGAGATATAATAAATATTGTTAATCAACAAAAAATACAATATATTGAAATAAAATGGGAAAAACCTAATCTAGAAGATGTTTATATGAATTTTACTAAAAATGAAAACAGAAAGGATATTTTCTGAGTTTAAAGTATCTCTTTTATCGTTTTTGAGAAAACGGACTACTGTGTTTTTCACTTTCTTTTTTCCTCTTATAATAATAGGTATATCAGCAGTATTTATACAATCCGGAGGAGGGGGATTTCTTACACATACCCATGGATTCTATATATCAGGATACCTATCTGTAGTAGTACTTTTAACACCACTTGAACGTATGGGAAGCGAGATCACAAGATATGTGTCTTTAAAACGCTTTGAAAAACTTACTACAACCCCTATAAAAAAAAGTGAATGGTTGGTTTCGCATATCTTAGTAAATATGTTGGTAGTAGGTATAGAAAGCATTATAATAATTTTAATTGTAACTATTTTAGACTCTAATTTTTCTTTTTCTATTTTATTAATTCCATTTATTCTATTTGGGGTTATAGTATTTTGTGGAATAGGATGCTTTATTGGATCTATATCAGATTCACAAGATAGTGTAACAGCTATAAGTAATGCTGTTGGTCTGCCTATGCTTTTTTTATCAGATACATTTATAACAAAACAAATACTTCCCCCATATATACAACCCATCATAGAACTTTCACCATTAACTTATTTCGCACGAGGTGTTAGAGCATCTACATACCCTCCTAAATATATGCCTTGGATTGAACTTTTTATAATTATAATTTTAGCAATATTAAGTTTTATAATAGCAATACAAGCAATCCCAATGAAAAAATAATTTCATCCGCTAATCTAGAAATTATTTAAAAAATATAGGATTAAAATCACTTTCGGATGATTACTCTGTCTTAATGCTTTTAAAAGTAATTTACAAAAACTCAATTTTTAGTTTTTCAAATATTATTTATATGCTTATAGTTAAAACTATTACATAAGTAGTAAATATTTTTCCAGTAAGAAATACTAAAACCAGTATAAATTCAACTCATATTTAATATTTATTAATAAAAAATTGAATTTTAAAGTTAAATTTTAGTAACGTTTACTGCTCTTGGTCCTTGTTCTGCTTGTTCTACTTCAAACTCAAGTTCTGTCCCTTCTTCAATATCCGTTTCAGAAGATAACTCAGATATATGGAAAAAAACATCCTCGTCCTCATCCTCACCTTCTCGTTCAACAAAACC
>JAHENH010000167.1 GCA_018609935.1 Halobacteriales archaeon
AAGTTGCTATTATCTGGAATCATTGATTCTACATCACTAGAAGATATTTCAATTTTTACTCCAATTAAAATTTTTTCATTACTTTTTAATCTTTCTTTTAATTGGATAGGATTATTTTGATTATATAGAATTTCTTTATTTAAATGTTTTATTAAAAGACCATTATCATCTCTATTTTTTCTTAAAGTATAATCTTCTCTAACATATCCATAAATTTTATATTTAATTTGATTATTTAAAAAAGCTGTTACATCTATATTATTTATTAAAGTTGAAATTGCAATATATCTATTTTCATTAATCTTGTATTGATTGTCATGTTCTAAATAAAATAAAAGTTCGTCACTTTCTTCATTATTTAAATCATAATTTTTTACTTTATTATTAGGCATCTTTTTAATTTTAGATATATCTTTTTTAGCACTTTTTTCAATATCAGAAACATAACAAAGTGCATTTTCAATTTTCACCCATGTACCATTACTTCCTTCTATAAAACTACTGTTATATTCATAAGGTGTTAAATTTTCATTAAATTCATAAAAATCATTTGTTCCATCTACATTTACAACTTTTCCATGAAAAGGATTTGTTGGAAAACTATTTATATCATTTATAATTAAATCATCATTAAAATTTTTTTCTTCAGTTATGGTAATTTCTTGATTTTCATTAAAAGTTTCAGGTTTTTTAATTTTTGCAATTTGAATAAAATCTTCTTCATTATTTGTGTTAGAAAAACCAATTATAAAATTTTCCCAATTTTCACCTTCTTTATTTGCTGTTGGTTTTATTTTTATTGTTATAGAATCATTGTCAGAAATGGAAATCTTATCACTTTTGATAAGATAATTTTTTCCATATTGATTTTCTCCCTGCAATGATAAATATAAATCTTTATTTAGTAAATTTCCAGAATTAGAATTTTTTTCAATATTCCAATCTTCTTGATTTAATTTTTCTCTTCCATTTGCAAATTGTACTTTCATTTAAGTAAAAATTCCTTATTATCTTCTTTATTTAATTATTTTAATCTTCATTTTCATCATCAACAGGATGTTCTTCGTTATTTTCTTTATTTCCTCTTAAAGCATAATTTAATTGTTGTATTTTTGATCTTGATTCGCTTCTAGTATATCCAATTCCTTCTTTTTCAATAGCTGGCATTCTAATTTTTTCTTTATCATCATCATTATCATCATTTTCAGATTTTTGATCTGTTATTTGTTTAAAATAATCTTTATATAATCCTAATTCATATTCAAAATATTCATGTGTTCTAATACTTCCATCAGGAAAAATACCACCTACTTTATCTTTAGTATCTACAACTTTTGTTTTTGATAAAACAAAAAATTCAGGAAAACCATCAATTTGAACAGCACTTCCAAGTGCAAAATCCTTATCTGTTTGAATTGTTCCTACATTTGTTTGTAATGCTTGTTGAATATTTTTTGATTCAGCAAAATTATAATCATTTGGTTTTATTAAATTTGAAGATGGAAGTTCACCTTTATTATCTTTTGGATAAACTATTATTCTTTCTTTTGATTTATTTTCAAAACCATCTGGAATATCTTCAATTGGATGCTCTGTTGTATCTTTAATATCATAAACATATTTTGTTTTTTTAACTCTTTCACCAACAGGAGGTAATCCTGAACTTTTAGAAATTTCTGTTTTTTCAGCAATATCAGTAAATCCACTATTTCCTGTTTGAAAAGTTTTATTGATATATTTATAACGATTTTCTTCAGTAGGTTTAATTACATTAACTTTAAAATCTTCATTACCATCACTAGGAGTAACTCTTTGTTTGTTTGTAAAAATTGAAATGTTTTTATAATATTCTTTAACTTCACCAAATATATCAGGATATATTACGTTATTATTTTTAAAATTATAATCTCCATTAGGTAATTTATAATAATCATAAGTTTCACCGTAAATGGATGAAAGATGATATTCTTGAGTTACAAACATTGGTTCATACCAATTTTTATCTCTAACCCATTTTGTTTCTACTTCTTGATTTTTTTCATTGTATTTTTTATAAAATAAATAAACATCTTCTAATTTTCTTCCTTCAACATTATGATAAAAATAAGCATGAGGAACAAGTTTTCTTTGTGTTAATTCTTTTATATTAAATTTTTGAAATTCAAATACTGATTTTTTATATTGATTACCTTCACTCTCTCCATCAGGATTCCATTTTATTGTCGGAAGTTCTGAAACTTTATCAGTATTAAAAGGAACTCCTTGTTCTTTTCTATATCTTCCTAGTTTCCAACCACTTTGAGTAATTCTTGTAACATAATTATAATCTCCAAATTCATATTTTTTAATTCTTCTTTCAATTTTTTTCCAATATAATGCAGGTTGTGTTTCTTTCAAACGATAATATATATTTGTTTCTCCTTCATCAGGATCTTCTTCTTCAATTTTTTTTGAAACATCTAAAGCTGTAAAAGCAAAACCATATATTTCTGTAATTTCTTTTACAGGTTTATCATCAATAGTAGTTATAGTTTTTTTAGTTTTAGTTCTTCCAGAAATATCAAAATTTAAACTTAAATCATCTATCATTTCAACATCATCTGGTGGATTTATTGCATTATCAGGATCTTCTGTAATAGTTTTTTCTTCTAAATCTTTTTCTTTCTCTAAAAATTTAAATTCATTATTATCATTGTCGAAATTATCGTCAATTAAATATACTTCAGTATTTGGATTTTCAACTTTAGTTTTTATATTAATATTGGGTTTATTTAAAACATCTGAAGAATTTAAATCAATTTCTTGAATTTTTCCAGAATTTGAATTTATATTAAATTTTTCAACTTTTTTATCTTTAAAATTTACAAAATATCCTCCTTTGTTTTTAAGTTCATTAAGAATAGAAGTTAAATTAACTTTTTCTTGATTTGTATAAACTTTCCACTCTGGAAGATCAAAAGAAGATGATACTTCTTGTAAGTCATAATATAAAAAGTAATTAGAAGTATAATCTGCATTAAGTTCTAAAGAAGAAAAATCTAAAATTTCATTTTCATAATTAAAATCCTCTTCATAAATACATCTAGCTTCAACAACATAATCGTTTAATCCATAAATATAGTTAAAAGATTTAGTTTTTAACTTATAACCATCAATTTTATTTGGAATGTTCACTCCACCAACACCAGCAAAAGTTATATCATAAAATGCAGGAGAGTTAATAGATTCTTTAAATTTTTGAGTTACAACATTATCTTCTTTAGCATTTGAAGACTCAAATTTTATTGCTCTATCAGTTAAATTCATTTTATTTCCTTACTTTTATTAAATTATTTCCTTTTCTATAATAATTGTAAATAAAATTTGATTTTTCTTTGGATTTTTTATTTCTAATTTTTAAAATCATAAAACTTCTTTTACTGAAATAGATGAAGCAGAAAAATTTGTAACAATTCCTTGAAAACTAACATTAGCAATTTTATCATTAACTGATACTACATCTCCTGCTGAAAGAGAACTTAAATCTCCTTGAACAAGATCATTGACTCCAACACTTATTGATCTTGCTTGTAATTCTTCTTTTTTATAATAAGAAGCACCAACTAAGATATAAGAAATTTTCTTATTTGGTTTTAAACTATATTGTGCTTTTTTAAATATAGGAAATTTTATACCACCAATTTCTACAGATGGAAGTTTATTTGCTAGTTTTTGTTTAGTATAAAGTATAGCCATAATTAATTTACTCCAAGTTCTTGTTCTAAGTTTTGAGCAATATCTGAAAATCTATCATTTAACACTTCTTCTATTTTATCTGCTATTTCTTCACTTGCTCCTTCTTCATTAGGAGGTGTTGAAACTTCAACTGAAACATTAATTCCTTCAATATTTACATTTTTTGATTCTGTAACATTATTTTTTTGATTTTGATTATTATCTTTTTGATTTAAATTACTTTCATTTGTTTTAGTTTGTTTTTTAGCACTTTCTTTTGCTTTTTCTGCATCAGCTTGATTAATTTTTTGTCTTAATTTATCAATTTCTTTAATCATAGAAGAAGTATCAAAAGAATTTACAGCTTTTTGTAAATTTTTAACACTACTTTGTTCTTCTGATTTATTTTTTGAAGTAGCATTGATTTTTTCATTTCTTTCTTTTATGTTTTTAGTATATTCATCAGTAGGTTGGCTCATTATATTAGGATTTTGATTGATTGTTTTATAACGTTCTTGTTTTGCGTTATAAAACATATCATTCTTTCCAGATTTATCAAGAAAAGATTTATCATTTTCTCTAAATTTTTTAGCTTGTTCTTTTGTTTTAGCAACACGATCAACTGATTGTTGTAATTTTGCATTACCTTTTTGTCTTAATTTTGTTCTTATTTCAGATTTTTCTTCCTCTGAAATTTCAATTTCTGGAATATCAGTATCAATAGATGTTTTATTTTCATCATTTTCATCATTTTTATTTCTTTGTTTATTGTTTCTATTTTTATGAGCTTTTACATCTTGTTCATTTAAATTTGGAACACCAGAAGTTATATTTTTTGTTTGACCAGAATCATATATTGATTGTGGATTTTTAGTTCTTTGAACTTGTAATGATGAACCATTCATTATATCAGCCCTTCTAGCTTCTTTTCTTGAAACATTTGGAAGTTGTTCAGCTAAATGTTTTTCTTGAGAATTACTTAAATCATTATTTTCAGAATTTTTTTCTTTCCAAAGTTCAGAATTTGTATTAGTTGCTGATGCTTTGTTTTGAACTTTATTTTTTTCTTCTTGTTTATTAGTTTTTAAATCAATTGCTGAACCGTTTGTAATATCTGTCTTTTTAACATCTTTTCTAGAAACGTTTGGAATTTGTTCAGCTAAATATTTTTCTTGATTATTGCTTAAATTATTATTTTTAGAATCTTCTTTTTTTGGTAAATTAGTATTTTTATTATTTTCTTTTATTTTATTTTGAGTATCAATTCTAACTTCTTCTTCATTTCTTGAAATGGTAGAAGTTTGTTGTTGATTATCTCTAGAAACATTAGAAGTTTGTTGTTGATTTTTATTTTCAACATTTTCTAAATTAGAATTAGTTGAACTAGATTTATCAATTCCAGATATTTTTGCTAATTGTTGAGTTAAATTTGAAACAATATTTGTTGCTTTTTCAGCAATTTTATTAAAACCACTTAAAGAATCTTTGAAAACATTAATATCATCACTAACTACATCTGTATTTAATGCTTTTTGAACTTGATCTTTAATACCTTTTACAAATTTATCAAGTTCTAATTTTCCTTGTTTTGCACTAGCAATTGCTTGTTGAACTTTTCCTTCTTGTTCTACTAATTTTTCATTTTGAATAGCACCTTGATAATTTGTTCTAGCAGCTTTAAGTTCAGCAGCTGCAGCTTCTTTTTCTGCATCAGTAGCATTAGGATTATTTTTAACAGCTTTATATTCAGCTTCTTCTTTTAATAAACCAGCTTTAGCTTCTTGTGTTTTAACTTTAGCTTGAATTTCAGCTTGTTTTTGAATTATTTTTAATCTTTTTTGTTCTAAACTAAGAATTTTTTCTTGAATTTCAATTCTTTTATCACCAAGTTCACTTTTTGCTTCTCTAGATTCTTCTTTTAAATCTTCTTTTCTTTGACTTCCAATATTTAGTTTTGAAAGTAATTGTTCTAATGTTCCAACTTGATTTTGAGCTTTACCAATTGTATTAGAACTTTCTTCTAAAACTTTTTGTTGTAAATCATTTCTTCTTTCTTCATTTTCTAAAGGAATTTTTTTAGATTCAGCAACATTTCTTGTTGTTGTTAACTGTGTCTCAACTTTTTCATTTAAAGTTTTTCTTTCATCTTGAGATTGTAATTGTCTTTGTTTTGTTTCTTTTCTTTCTAATTCATTTTGAGCAGAATCTATTCTATTTTGAATTGTATTTATTCTTGTATCTGAAGCATCATTTTCTTTTAATTGACTTCTTCTATCTTTTAATCTTTTAATATAATCTTTTTGACCTTCTATTCCAACTTGAAGCTCTTGTTGTTTTAAATCTCTAATTTGTCTAGAATTAGCATTTGAAGAAGTTGAAATATCTTGTTGTTGAAGATTTAAAGAATTTTGTTGTCTTTGAAGAGGAAGTTTTTGTTCTTGAATGTTTAAAACATCTTGTCTAGTTCTAGCATTTTCAATTTTTTGATTAAGATTTTTTCTTAATTGAGGATTTTCTTCTAATCTTCCTTCATCTTTTAATTCTGATTTTTTCTCTTTTAGAGCTTCAAGTTTTTCATTTGTAAAGTTTTGATCAATTTGATTTTTTCTTTGTTTTGCACCAATTTCATTAACTAATTCACCTTCTCTTTCAAATTTAATGCCAATTTTATTTTTCTTAGCAAAATTTTGAGCTTCTTTTATTCTTTTTTCAACACTATTTACAATAGCTTTTAATGTTTGATCAACTAAATTAGGATCGGTAATTAAATCTTCAACTTTTACTTTTTCTCCACCTTTTGTTTCAAAAGTTTTATTTCTTAACTCATCAATTTTATTTTGAAATTCATCATTAGTAATATTTCCTTTTTGTCTTTGTTTGTTTAAATTTTCTACAGCTTTTCTATAATTTTTATCAACTTTTTCTAAATTTTCTTGACTTCTATCTTCACTTCCTACTTCTACAACTTCTTTAGTATTTTCAAATAATTGTTTCTTTCTTTTATTAAAAACTGCATTTAAAGAATCTGATAACTTTGTATCTTCTGTTGCGGTATTAGTTCTTTCTTCAAAATTTAAATTTAATTTTTCATTTTCTTCTGTTTGTTCAAGTTCTTTTTTAGATTCTTTATATCTAGATTCTACTTCACTTAATTTTGTTTTAGCATCTTTAAGTTGACCTTCTCTAAATTCTTTAAGAACTTTTATATCAGATTCTTCAACTCTTTTTTGTTGAACTTTTACTCTCTCTTCTAATGTTTCTTTTTTCTGTTTTAAGGTTTCAACATTTTGTCTTAAATCTGGAAGATTTTCTTTTTGAGCTTCTATTGTTTTTTCTATAGAAGGAGCTTCTGTAATTTCTTTTCTTTTTTCAATAAAATCTTTTCTAGCTTCTAAGCTAGTTTCTGCTATTTTTTCTCTTGTTTTTTCTTCTTTTTCAATTTGTCCACGATATCTTTCACCACCTAAAGCTCCTGTTTCTTCAAAATTGAAAAGTCTATTTAGTGGCATGGCAACAGTATCTGTAACAGCTTTTAACCCTCTTCCTACTGCTGATGTTGTAGAATCTATAAAACCTTTTTCACCTTTTTTATCTTTTTTATTTAAACCAACTTCTTCTATAGAAATTTTATATTTTTCTTTGTCTATTTTTTCTAATTCTTTATTCAAGTCTTTTATATCATCTTTTAAATTTTTTGCAGCTTTTCTTGGAGAATTAAAAAATGCAGCTACACCTTGAATAGCTTTAAAAGATGTAACTAAAGCACCAATGGCAACAGTAGTAGGAGCTGCGGTTTTTATAAGTAATCCTAATCCTTTTCTTATTTTATTAAGTATATTAAACGCTCCACTTCCTGCTGATTTTAGTCTATTAAATTGTTTTACAACCCCTTGTTTTAATTTTTGACCCCCTCCAAAAGAAGATCCAGTAGCAACACCAGCTGCGGTAGAAAATGCTTGATTTCTAGCACCTCTTTTAGCACCCCCAGTAGCAGCAGAAGCTGCTTGATTTTTCCATTTTCCAGTAAAAGTTCTATTTGTTAAGTTATTATTAATTCTTTGAATAAAATTTCTTCTACCAGTAGCATCAGCAACAACAGGTGTTGTAGAACTAGGAGTTTGAGAAATACTAGGATTTTTTCTTCCCCCTGTTGAACTAAAAAATGTTTCTTGTAGTTGTTGAGAACTTATTTTTTGATTTCTTTTAACACCACTTCTATTTTTGCTTAATTTACTTTGCTCTCCACCAGAAAATCCTATATCTTGAGCTGCTGAAAATCCAGTTAATTGAGAAGCAACTAATCCAATTCTTTGAAAAGAATTTGCAACCTTACCATTAATTCTTACAACATCAGCAGCTAAAACATTATATCTTCTTAATCCTTTACTTAAACTTCCTAATGCTCCAACTTGTTTGAATATAGCACCAGTTAAAACTCTTGTTGCAGAAGCGGCAATAGCTAATTTTGCTGCTGTTTCGACAAGAGATTTTGTTGATTTTCCAATACCTTTAAGTGTTAAAGCTGCGGTTGTAGCACCTTTAATTAGACCAGGAAATTTTGAAGTAATTGTTTCAACAGAACTAGCCATTTTACTAAGAGCATCAAGCCCACTTTCAAATGCTGGTTTTGCTGCTTTTCCAAGATTTAATAAAGCCTCAGTAGCTTTATTAACTTGTCTTTGAAATTTTAAAATTTCATCATTATTAATTCTGAAATTAAATGCTTTTTCTAAATTTTCAGTAGCGGTTTCTGTAATTTTTTCACTAGCTTTACTTGAAAATCCTTCAATACTAGATGTTTTATCTTTTAATGACTCTCCACCATCTGCTGTTAATTGTCTAACAGTTGAAAGATTTTTTCTTCTTCTAAATACATTAGTAAATTGTTGTTCATTAGTATTTTCTCTAACATCTTGAATCGCTTG
Organism: Halobacteriales archaeon; assembly: GCA_018609935.1. Next base: position 8,640 of record JAHENH010000167.1, read on the forward strand.
AGGAAATCCTTTTTTTTCAACATCTTCTTTTGATAAAGTTACTTGGTTATTATTTTTATCAGTTACACCTTTTTCTTTTAATCTTTCAGTAAATTTTCCACTAGAAATTCCTTGGAATAAACCTTTTAATCCTGTAATTGCTTGAGGTGTACTTGTTCCCTGAGATGTTAATTGAGATACAGAACCCGCTAATTTTTCAATTTCAACATTTGCTTCTTTTGCTGAAGTAGCAGCTTGACCAAAACCGTTACTTAATTCAGGAATAGTCGTAATTCCTTGTTGAACAGTTCTATTTAAAATACCAGCTACTTTTGAAGCATCTTCTGCTTCAAGTCCATAAGCATTAATTGTTTTGCCTAATGTTCTTAAAACAGTATCAGCTTTAGCACCACTAGCAACAGATAATTTTAATCCTGCTTCTAAAACTTTTGTTGCACTTCCAGCTTCTTGAAATCCAGAAGATAAAACTTCATAAGCTGCGTTTAAAGATTGTGTAGAAGTTACAGCATTTTTAAGTTCACCATTTACTAAACCTCTAATATCAGAAATAAAAGTTTCTAAATTTTGATTTTGTCCTAAAACATTATTTAATCTTGTTTTAGCTTTTGAAAATTGATTAAATACAGAAACACCTTGTTTTGCACTTTTTACAAGTTCTTGACCTCCAAGAACACTTGAACCTACTGCTCCTGCAAGTTTTGCTGGATTTCCAAATTGTTGATCTAAAGAACTAACTTTTTCTGTTCCTTTAACACCAGATAGTTTTGCTATATCTTTAGAATCTTCTAAACTTGCAAAATTTCTTTTAATATCTTCAGTTAATTTTAATAATTCTTGTCCTGATTTTACAGCAAGAGCAAACCATTGCGCTTTATCAGCTACTTCACCAATTCTATTTAAATTTCTTCCAATTTTTACTAATTTAGATTCAGTTTTATCTAAATTTTGATTTAATTCTTGAACATTTCCTGAAGCTGTATTTATATTACTTGCTGCATCATCAGAAAATGAAGAAGGATTTGTAGTTTTATTATTTAAATTTGCTGATCTTGTTTCTTGAAATTTACTTACGCCTGAAACTGTTAAATTTTTGTAAGATTTTCCTAAATCTGAAAATTTAGAACCAACATCATCAACAGTATTTCCTAATCCTTGTAAAACATTTTCACTTTGTTTTACATTTTTAATTATAGAATCAAAACTTTGATTAACTGTTTTAAAAGTTTCTTTAAACGCAGATTTTATTTCAGGTGTTGTTGATTTTAAACCTTTTAAACTTGGAGAAATTTTATCTTTTGCTCCTCCAACAGCACTTACTCCTAATCCAGCTTCTCCAGCAATAGAAAGAGTATCTAATTGAGGTTGTGGTTTTTGAGCAAAAGTAAATTGAAGACTTTTTGCTAATACCCCAGGTTCTTGTCTGGCTTTTCTTAGTCTTTCTTCTCTGGATAAAGGTTGTTGTGGCATAAAAATTTATTTAAGAATTAAATTGTTCCCACAAGATTTTATCTTCTGGTATAAATTCAGTATCAAAATTCAGCATATCTTCTCTAACTCCAAAATCTTCTTCAATACTTGTATCTAATTCATCTTCAGCTAATATTTCTACATCATTTCCTCTTTCAGTATCATCATTAATAGAAGTTGGTGCTGGTTTTGCATTTTTCAAACTTTCTTCGTATTTTTCTTTTTGTTTTTGATAACGTTTTTCTTGACGATTTTTTATTTCTTCAATTTCTTCTTCAGTATAATCATCTTTTGTTTCGCCATAAACATTTTCTAAAATATCCCATAAATTATGGTAAACACATTTTTCTTTTCTTAATTTATATAGAAATTCTTTTTGATTTTTTGGAACACTTTTTTCAACTTCAGATTTGTTTTCATCTTCATTTTCTTTTTCTTCTAAATGTTCATTAATTTTTGCTTTCTCATCAAATAATCTATCAATGAAAACATGATCATACTCTTCAAAAAGTTTAAAAGCAGCATAGCTACCAAACAAATCAATTGATTGAACTAATTGATAAGTTTCGTAGCTTACAGGTTTATAACTCTTTTCTTCATCTAATTTTGATTTTTCTGTTTCTTCTGATTCTTCTGATTTTCTTCCTCTGCTATCTTTTCCGCGTTCTTTCCCAACTGTCCTCCATAATCTAACTGATTAAATTCGGCAATTAAAGAAGGACGATAAGGAGAATTGGGATCAGTAAAATCTTCATCATCAATAGATTGTGTAAAGAATAATCTTGTTAGAACTTCTAAATAACAATCTTCATAATCTAAAATTTGATCAACATCTAGGGTTGATTCTTCTCCATTATTTAAAACTGGAACAAGAGAACCCATTTGTTTTAAAAGTTCTAAATTATTATCATCAGCAATAATATCACCAACAGCAAGATTAGAGTTAATAAATTTATACAATAATTGATCTTGAAAATCAATAAATGTATTTAATTTACTTCTTTTAATTCTCTTTAAATAAAGTTGTTTATCTACAACTTCTTCAAAAGATTTAGGATCTAGTTTTATTAAATTGATCTGTAATAGATTTTTCATTTTTTATTCCAATTCTCTATATTTTTATTTTTTAAGAACTACTTGATTTAATGAAAGAAACAGAAGCTCCATTTGCGCCTGTAGATGCACTTCCAGCAGGATCAACCATTGTTCCACCGATACTAATAGTGGTTGTACCTCCAATTGTTAAAAATTCTGCCTCCACATCTCCTGCT
>JAHENH010000168.1 GCA_018609935.1 Halobacteriales archaeon
CCCTGCAGCAAATGGAAGTAAAACTAATGGTATCCCTTCAATAAAATCTGAGATGAGAAATCCTGTAACTCCTCCTATTATTACAGATGTCTGGGTAAGATAATTTAAAATTAATGCATTTTTTTTGGAGAAACCTCCGTATATCAAAACTCCAAAGTCACCAATTTCTTGGGGTACTTCATGTAGAGATATTATCAATGTAGTTATAAGACCAAGTTGTAGATTAATTAGGAAGGAAGCTGCAATAATTAAACCATCTATAAAATTATGTATTGTACCCGAAATTAATACTAAATATGATACTGGTTCATGGTCATGTTTAGTACTATGGTGGTGGTGCCAGTTTATAAACTGTTCTAGTATATAAAATAAACAGAAACCAATTATAGCATAGCTAAATAAGTTAAAAGGACTGTTTTGTGATCTTTCTATAACTTGTGGTAAAAGATGTAAAAAAGCACCCCCGATTAATCCACCAGCAGCTAAAGCCACTAAAACTAATAATATCTTATCTAATAGTTCTTCTTTTAGAAATAAACCTAATATACCTATCCATGATATAAGACTAATAAAAACTGTTGAAAGTATAATCCAGACTAGATCACTCATCTATATTCTTGGGATATGTTTTAATAAAAAATTTTTCATAAAAATCTATTGCAAGTTTTATATATGTTTTTTATATTAATAACAATCAATTTAGCTATAATAGTGGCCAAGCATTAATTGCATTTTTCCAGGAGGTTATATTTGCAATCCAACGTGCGGCTGCAGATTTTTTTAAAAATTTTGCTGGCATAGAATTAAATATCTTTATAGGTAGAAATCTAATATTAAAGGCAAACGCTTTATCACCTACAGATACTAGTGTGCCAGGGGAAGTATATCTCCAATTTTTAAGGTTTTTTCCTTCTATTTGCCTAATAATATTTTCAGAAGCTATTTCACCTGATTTCCAAGCAACAAAAGCTGTTGGTGGGGACTCTTTTTCTTCATAGGTTATAAAAGCTGAGTCTCCTGTAGCAAACACTCTTTTATCACTTGTTTGAAGATTATTTTCAGTATATAGTATATCATGTTTTATTTCTAGATCTGTTCTTTCAAGTATATCTGGTCCTTTAATACCTCCTGTCCAAACAAGCATTTCATATATTAACGGATCTCGGTTTTTGAAGAATATTTTATTTTTTCCAACTTCTATAATAGGGTTACCAGTTAAGATATTTACAGATAATCCGTCTAATCTATCCATTAATTTATTTCTAAGCTTGGAAGAACCTTGGGAAAATATAGTGTCAGTAGCTTCAACTAGATATATATCTAATGGAATATCATTATTATTTCTATATTCAGCTATTTCTCCTACACACTGAATACCTGTTAAGCCCCCTCCTCCTACTACTATTTTTGCTGGATTTTTGGGCTTGAAGATTCTGATATTTTTTTAAGTTTTCTATGTATTTTTTTAGCATCATTAAGCTCTTTAAGTGGAAAGCCATATTTGTTAAGACCAGGAATATTATAGTATGCAGTTTCACTACCTATAGCAACTAATAGATAATCATATCGTATATTTTCATTTGACTTAATTTCTACTATCCTTTTTTCGGAATCAATATCTACTACTTCACCTTCTATGAATTCTGTTTCATCATTTTTTAGATCAGAAATAGAAAAAGAAATTTTATCTATTATTTCAGGATTCCGTATAATCCTATGAGATTCATGTAAGACAAAATGATATGGTTTATCTGAAATCCATATCAATTCATAACTATTGGTAAGTTTTTTTTCAAGTTTTTTATCGCAGCTGTTCCAGAATAACCAGAACCTAATACTACAACTTTATTAACCACTGATAAAATTCAGAATCTATAAATACAAATATTTTAGGGAAAATATAAAAATAATATATAAAACTGTTAATTTTATTGATAAATATATTTTTAGAAGACATGTGAGATAATATTTAATAATTTAATAAATTTATAATATCATAAATTTTCTATGATTCTGCTTAATTTTAATCAATAGTTTTATTTTTATATTATATACTATTTTATTTTTCTAATCTGTTAATTTTTGTTAATCATAATTATGAATTAGTATTTTTATATTTTTTTGTGAATTTTTTATGTTGTAATATATTTTATCTTTTTTGTTTCTTGGGTTTTAATTTTCTAATAAAAGGATAGAATTAGATACATCTAAATAATTTTTTAGATAATAATATTTTTATATTTAGGGAAAATAATATTTATTAGATAAGATAGTAACTTTAAAAAAATTAAGTATTATCTAAAAAATGACTGAGGTAATTAAATGCCACCTATAGATTATGATGATGCAGTAGAGCTAACTAAGTCTTTAGAAAAAAAACTTATAGACCGTAGAACAGTACTAAAAGGACTTGGTGGTATTGTAGCTATTAGCGGTATAGCTGGTGCGCATAATTCAGAAAGACACGGATCCAAAGATTATGGATTTGATGAGAATGGTAATTTTGCGGATGTGGGAGAATACAAAGATTTAACATTTAATCCTCATGAATTTCTTACAACATTTAATACAGGTCGATCAGGACAGAATAATTTAGAACAAAACATATATAAAGAAAATGGGCGTATAGTTCGGCATTTTAATTTTAATGCAGTTGATACAGATATATCTATAGCTCCAGGTATTAAATTTCCAGCTTGGGCATATAACGGCCAGGTACCTGGCCCAACTATCCGTGCCGTAGAAGGAGACCTAATAAGAATAACATTTAATAATCTTGGTTTACATGACCATACTATCCATCCACATGTAAAGAATTTAAATCCAAATATGGATGGAATTCCTCAAACAGGTCCAGGATCTATAGATTCTTCAGATGAACCTTTTACATATGAATGGATCGCACAGCCTGCTGGATGTCATCTATATCACTGTCATTCTCTACCTTTAAAGGACCATATTCATCGTGGGCTCTATGGTGGAATAATAGTGGATCCGGACCCAGAACGAGTTAGAGAAAACCCTAGAGAATATATAAACTATCATGGCCCTATGACAAATAACCTAAGAAGTGAACTTGTTGAAATTGCAAAGACCCGTAATCATGAATACCCCGAAAATGATGCAGTAAATGAGATGGTCATTATAATGAATAGCTTTGATACAAATTTTGATGGTGAAAATGAGGTCTATGCTGCCAATACTCGAGCATTTGCATACGGGGTAGCACAATCAGATGGTGAAGGTAATTGGTCAGGTGGAGATACAATTCATCCAATAACTATAAATAAAAACGAACTACAGAGAATTTATCTGATAAACGCTACTGAATTTGATCCGATTAATTCGTTTCATACCCACTCACAATTTTTTGATTATTATGACCATGGAACAACCCTATATCCTACACAAAAAAATATTGATACTGTAATGCAGTGTCAGGCTCAGAGAGGCATAATTGAATTTGATTATTCTGACCATCAACCTGGACTTTATATGTTTCATGCACATCAATCTGAGTTCGCAGAACTTGGATGGATGAGCTTTTTTGAGGTAAAATAACCATGAATAACGACATAAAAGAAATATTCTATAAAAATAACAATAAAGGTTTTTTCAAATTATGAAAGTTGAATCATTAACCTTGAAAGATATAGCTATTATATCTCTTCCAATAATATTACTCTTTAGTGTTATAGGTGGTTTTGTTTTAATAAATCCGTTAGATACTGTAGAAAGTGGACAACCGTTACCTGATCTTTCGATTACTTATACAGAAATACCTAATTCTGAGATTATTATTGTACATGTTTTTAATAATGGCCCTGAACCAGTAACTGTATCTCAGGTTTTAGTTGATGATGCATATTGGAATTATCGTATTCAGGGAGATGGAGGTGATAAAACAATAGCACCACTTCAGAGTGCAAGTATAATTCTTCCATATCATACTACACCAGGATTTGATTATGATATTACACTTCTTACATTAGACGGAGTAACATTTCATCATACAATTATTGCTGCACAACAATCTCCTAGTTTTAGTTTTAATTTGCTATGGATGTTTGTTATAATTGGATTATTTGTGGGATTTATTCCTGTTTTACTTGGAATGCTTTGGTTTCCTTCTATGCAAAGAATGTCAAACAAAACACTTCATGTAATTCTCTCATTTTCTGCTGGTATCCTAGCTTTCCTTGTCTTTGATGCTGGATTTGAAGCCTTTGAGTTAACTGAACAAATTCCTGGAGTATTAGAGGGACCTATCCTTGTTGTACTATCTATACTTTGTTCATTAATTTTACTTCAAATAGTTATGAATAAAGCTAAAGGAAACCATCCATCCAGTTTAGTTATAGCATATGGAATGGCTATAGGAATCGGACTTCATAACCTAGCTGAAGGATTGGCTATAGGGAGCTCTATAGCTCTTGGAAGAGTTTCACTTGGTGCTTTCTTAGTTGTTGGGTTTATGATACATAATGTAACTGAGGGTCCAGCAATTGTCGCACCTCTGGCAGGAGAAAATAGACCTTCCTTATCACATTTTGTAATTTTAGGAAGTATAGCTGGTCTACCTACTATATTGGGTGGATGGATTGGGGGACTAGCTTTTTCTCCTATTTTAGGGGTATTATTTCTTGCAATCGGGGTTGGAGCATTACTACAGGTTATATTTGATATAGGGGAAATAATCACACATAAAGATAAATTATTTTCTTCGACAAACATTGTAGGATTTGCAATAGGATTTACAGTAATGTATTTAACGGATCTATTGGTAATAATATGAAAATCAATAGAAGAAAAATAATAAATATAATCGAGATTACTGTTTTTACAGAATCCACAGGATGTCTTTTAGCCTCCACCTCTAAAAAAACTGTAGAAATGGCAGATAATAACCAATTTGAACCAAATAGCATATCTATAGAACAAGGAGGAACTGTAACCTGGCGAAATACAAGTAAAATAGACCATACAGTTACAGCTTATCAAGATAAATCCCTAAGGAATCTGAATATTTTGTTAGTGGTGGCTTGAATCTGAAATTGAAGCTAGAAGAAATATTGACAAAGGATTAATAAAGCCTGGTGAAAAATATGTACATCAATTTAAACAATCTGGAACATACCAATATTTTTGTATACCAAACGAAAGCTCTGGTATGAAAGCTAAAATAGAAGTAAAATGATATTTTACACAATATATAAAGAAGATTTAAAAAAGTATTTTAATTATTAACTCAAGATCTACTATCTTGTGATTTGAGGAATATTAAAACGGTCTTAGTATACTCTTGGGAAGTTTAGTATTGCTAAATAATTATAAATATAACTGAGAAAACTATATTCCAAAATGTATACCAGACACCCCTCCTAATATAGCTATTATTCTACAATCTATGCCTTGATGAATTTTAGAATCCTATATATCTAAATAATAATAGTATAATACAAACTATAATTAAAACTAGTAAAACGATAATTATTTTAGTAGTTGCAATTATTCTGTAAAATATAGTATCTAGACATATTTTTCCATAACTCAGTATATGTATTGTTGGAATAGATAATATATGAAATTCAATAAATAGACCCGTAATTGTAACATAGTTTATATAGAGTTTTTCATATAGTCCTAAACTAAAAACCTATTTGAAATTATTGAAGTTAGGGGGTGGTAAACAAAAATAGTTAATAAAAACCAAAAACAAAAACTAAAAATATATTTATAATTATAGATACAACTATAGCTAATATATATTTTTATAAAAAATAATAATTTTAAAAAATAAGCTATAAGTTGTTTTTCACTAATTCTTTTAAAAATATTTTAATGAATGTTTTTATTTTATCTACTGTTTTTGTATTTTATTATCATTAAATATAAATTTAAAAATATCTATATTTAGATATATGAAGAGACGATATTATCTGGCTCTTGTCGGTGGTTTACTTTCTTCAGGATGTTTGGGTGGTAACCAAAATACCCAGAATTCTAATATAGGAAGTCCTAAGATTGGTAACCCAAACTCTCAGACAGTTGTGAATGTATATGAAGATTTCATGTGTCCCCATTGTAGGGATTTTAATTTGGAAATTTATCCTAGATTAAAAGAAAACTATATAGATCCTGGTGAAATATTATATATACACAATGATTTTCCAATACCTGTACATAATCCTCTTTCATGGCAGGCAGCTATAGCAGCTAGGTCTGTACAGGTAAACCTTGGAGAAGAAGAGTTTTGGACATATAAGAGTCAAATATTTGAAAACCAAAATTCGGTTTCAGTAGAAAACTTGGTTAGCTGGGCTCAAGATTTAGGTATGGAAGAACAAACTATAAGAAGCGACATAGAAAATAGTACCTATCGAAATGTAGTAGAACAAGATAGACAAGAAGGTGTAAATAAGGGTGTAAGAGGAACCCCATCTATATTTATAAATGGTGAAAAACTAAATACAATTTCTTATAATAGTATTACACGATCTATTTAATTAATTTATTAATATATGATTGATAATATACGAACTTAACTCATTTTTTATATGGATCGCAGGAGAAGCCTCTTGTATTTGGTTTTGTGTGGGTCCTATATGTACTCAGAAACAATATATATAGTATGATATAGGAATTTTCATGTAGTATATTGTTAAAGAGGTATTTAGGACTCCTATTGTCTGATGTTAGATTTGACTGGTAGATCTCAAAATCAAATCAATTTGAAACCCTCTCGTTGTCTGTGACTGTCGAAATTCGGTGTTTGAGCTGGAGAGCATGCTTGTTGGGGAGATACGATATGTTGTGAAAACTCCATAACTTAAAGTCTTTAATGGTGTCAGAATTCTTTTTTATCTTTGTAATATCTTTTTTAGCTTTTTGTAGGTTTGTAGGGGAGATGTAGTTCTCCTTTTTAACAAGTGAAATGATTTTAGGTAGGGTTAGTTCACACTTATGGATTCTGATAGTTTTCATTCCTTGTAAAATCTAAGTGTAACGGAAGGACGTCTAACCTACATCTTCTCACAAGACAAGATCATATGTGCGAATGAATATGTTAGATTAGTTTAGATATAATGCTAGTCGGTTTATAATTCCTGTTTTTATATTCTTTACTTAGTATATACATAGCTATAATTGTTACTGTTGCTGGACTTGCAAATCTTTGTATTGCTCTAACTGAAGAGGCTCTTGTATATGGTTTTAATGTTGCTAATGATGTGGGTACACCTATGGCAGTTATGTCTGGTGAGATATATTCTGTAATAAATATTATTAATACAATAAGTATAAGTATAAAAACTAACATCATTTCAAAGGTTACGGGAGATAATAGCATTTTTGATAGGTCTATAATAAGTAAAATTAAATTTTCTCATAATTAATTTGTTAGTATATAGGGTAATTATATTAATTTTATTGAGGTTTATGGATTCTTTTTGATATTTGTTTGTTTTAGAATGGGTCGCTGCAGTCCCTTATTAGTCCATGGTTTGGACAGATTAGCTTGCAGTGTCTTTGTTCTAGGTTTTTTTCACATATTGGACATATTCTTTTCATTGGTATTTTTAATTATTTTTTTGTTGTTTTGGGTAGTATTTAATTTTTGTTTTTTTGGTTTTTTGTTATTTTTTATACATAGTTGTTAATATTATAATTATTATAAAAATTAATTATTTTGTTATATTTGTTTTTTATTTGATAAAATTTTCATTATTTTAAAACAAATATTTGGTATTTTTGGGCAATAATTCATAAAAGTTGTATGCTAATCATTAACATGATGTTAAGATATTAAATATATAATTTGAATATTATTTAATACTTAAAGAATAATAATTAATTTATATTAATATTAATCATTAAGGTTTAAAAATTACGAAAACTTTTATTAAGTGTGTATGTTAATGTATAACAAAGATAGAAATGATGTTTACAAAAACAACTGAAAAACTTAATTTCTAAATTATATTTCGAATTAAAAGGATTATATATGATACATAAAAACCAAGAGAAACCAATAGAAATGAAAAAGTCGGACCAATCTTCTAATTGTGGTGTAGGGGTACTTATAAATCTATCAAACGAAAAATCTCATGACTTAATAGAAGAAGGCTTAGAAGTACTTGAAAATTTAGACCATAGAGGAGCAAGAGGTGCAGAAGAGAAAACAGGTGATGGAGCTGGTATACTAATACAAAAACCACATAAATTCTTCCAAAGTAAAATACCAAAAATACAAGACCTTGATTTTGATTCATATGGAGTAGGACAGGTATTTTTCCCGGATGAAAAACAACAACAAATAAAAGACCTAATTGAAAAGATAGCAAATGAAAAACAAATAGATATAATAACATGGAGAAACGTTCCAACAGATAATTCAGATCTTGGTAAAACAGCCCTAGAGAGTGAACCAAATGTAAAGCAATTTTTTGTGAAACCCCAAAAAGACCTTACACCAGAAAAACTTGATAAAAAACTCTATGTTTTAAGAAAAGCTATAGAAAATAAAATAGAAGAAAACCATTCTTTTCTTCGTTTCTATATATGTTCTCTGGACAGAAGAAAAATAGTATATAAGGGTTTATTAACAAATTTCCAAGTTAGAAAATATTATCCCGATCTCTCGAATGAAAAATTTAAATCAGCAATTGTTCTGGTACATTCAAGATTCTCAACAAATACACTTGGGGCTTGGGAACTAGCACATCCCTATAGAGGTATAATTCACAACGGGGAAGTTAACACACTAAGAGGAAATCTAAACTGGATGGATGCGAGAGAATCAGATCTTGAAAGTGAAATCTTCAAAGATGAAATAGAAGACATAAAACCAGTAACAAAAGAAGACCAAAGTGATACAGCTATATTAGATAATATATTAGAGTTATTAGTTGAAGGAGGTAAGGAACCTGAACACGCGTTAAGAATGTTGATACCGGAGCCATGGGAAAAAAACCAAAATATGAACGAAATGAGAAGGGACTGGTATGACTACCATTCAAGTATCTTAGAGCCATGGGACGGTCCACTATTAGTAACTTATACTGATGGATCAAAAGTTGCTGCAATCCTTGATAGAAATGGATTTCGGCCATGTAGATACTATGTAACAAAAGATGAAAAACTGGTGATGGCAAGTGAAACCGGAGTTCTAGAAGAGGATCCAAATAATATAAAACTAAAAGAAAGACTCCAACCTGGACAGATGTTCTTAGCTGACCCTGAAAAAGGAAGAATAATTCCTGATGAAGAAGTATTTGATTATCTAACAGATGAAAAATATAAAAAATGGTTAAAAGAAAACAGAGTAAAATTAAAAGATCTGAAAAATCCTCAAACTGAAAAAGTAAAACAACCAACAAAAGAAAACCTAAAAAACCAACAGGTAGCATTCGGATATACGTTAGAACATATTCGAAGACTGATAAAACCTATGTCTGAAGACTCAAAGGATCCTGTAGGAGCAATGGGAAACGACACACCTCCATCAGTACTATCTGATAGAAATAAAACTCTATTTACATACTTTAAACAGCATTTTGCCCAAGTTACCAACCCGCCTTTGGACTATATTAGAGAAGAAATTGTTACTTCTCTTGAAAGTAAAATAGGAAAACAAGAAAACATATTAAAAGAAACTCCAGAACATTGTAGACAACTATCTTTAGAATCACCTATTCTTACAAATAATGAAATAGAAACTATAAAACAGATAGACAAAAATGGAATAAAATCATACACTGTTGATATAACATATAAAGAAGAAAAAACATTAGAAAAAGCTATAGAAGAAATAAGAAAAGAAACTGTAAATGCTATAGAACAAGGATATGAAATAATTGTATTATCAGATAGAAACATATCAAACAACAAAGTTCCAATACCTAGTTTACTTGCTATATCAGGGGTTCACCACCACCTTATAAGAAATGGACTTAGAACAGATGCAGGATTGGTTCTAGAATCTGGACAACCGTGTGCAGTCCATCATTTCTGTACATTAATAGGATATGGCGCTGAAGCAATCAATCCATATCTAGCATATGATAGCATCATGGATATGGTAGATAACGGGGATATAGAGGTGGATAATATAAAGGAAGCAAAATCTAGATATATTCACGCAATTGAGGATGGAATATTAAAAGTAATGTCAAAGATGGGTATATCCACCCTTGAAAGCTACAAAGGTGCTCAAATATTTGAAGCATTAGGGCTGGACTCCGACTTTGTAGAAGATTATTTTTATGGAACCACAACAAAAACTGAAGGTATAGATATAGAAGATATAGAAAGAGATCTATTAGAAAGACATAGTAATGCATTCAAAAAACAAAAGATAAATGGTAATTTAGACCTAGACCAGGGAGGTGAACTTTATTGGAGAAGAGAGGGGGAATTCCATCAATGGAACCCACATACAATAGGACTTCTACAAAAAGCTGTAAAAATTGATAGCTATCAAATATATAAAGATTTTGCAGAAAATATAAACCAACAAGAGGAAAGGCTTCAAACAATTAGAGGTTTACTTGACTTTGATATAGATCAACAACAATCTATACCTTTAGATGAAGTGGAACCTCCAGAAAAAATATTTGAAAGATTTTTCACAGCTTCAATGTCATTTGGATCCCTAAGTAAAGAAGCCCATGAAACATTAGCTGAAGCGATGAACGAAATTGGGGGTAAAGCTGGATCTGGTGAAGGGGGAGAACCCAAAGAACGATTCAACACAAAAAAAGAATGTAAAAATAAACAAGTTGCAAGCGGTCGTTTTGGAGTAACTAATAACTATCTTAGTAATGCTAATCATTTAGAAATAAAAATGGCTCAGGGATCTAAGCCTGGAGAAGGAGGTGATTTACCAGGTGAAAAAGTAAGTGAGACAATTGCGAAAGTAAGATGTACAACCCCTGGTGTAAGATTAATATCTCCACCCCCTCACCATGATATATATTCAATTGAAGATCTAGCCCAACTGATACATGACCTAAAGTGTTCTAATACAGAAGCTGATATACACGTTAAATTAGTTTCAGAATCTGGTATTGGAACTATAGCTGCTGGAGTCTCAAAGGCAAAAGCAGATGCATTATTGATAAGTGGACAGTCTGGAGGTACTGGAGCCTCACCCAAGACCTCAATAAAGTCTGCAGGTCTTCCTTGGGAACTAGGTCTTACAGAGGCTAATCAAGTATTATTAGAAAATAATCTCAGATCTAGGATACGATTAAGAGTTGATGGGGGATTAAAAACAGGTAGAGATATAGCAATAGCTGCTCTTTTAGGGGCGGAAGAATATGGTTTCGGTACTGCTGCACTTATATGTGTTGGGTGTATTATGCTACGGAAATGTCACTGTAATACTTGTTCTGTAGGGGTAGCTACACAAGATCCTGAACTAAGGGAAAAATTCCCAGGTAAATCAGATCATGTAGTCAACTATATGCGTTTTCTTGCTCAGGAAGTTAGGGAGATAATGGCAAAATTAGGTTTTAGGACTATGGATGAAATGATAGGTAGGACAGATAAATTAGTCCAAAAAGATATAGAACATAAGAAAGCAAAAAAAGTGGATCTTTCTGAGATACTCTATAAACCTGATTCTGATGACGATCGTGTAAAAAATCAAGAACAAAATCATAAACTAAATCAAAAAATAGATTATGATTTAATAGAAAAAGTAAGACCAGCTTTAGATAGGGAGAATCCAGTTGAAATTGATATGGAGATAACAAATAGAAACAGAACATTTGGTACAATTGTAAGCTCTAAAATAGCAGAAAAATATGGAGAAGATGGTCTATCAGATGATACTATATACATAAATCTTAAAGGATCAGGAGGACAGAGTTTTGGTGCATTCTTAGCACCTGGTATAACTCTAAATCTAGACGGTGATACAAATGACTACACAGGAAAAGGACTTTCAGGTGGTAAAATAATTGTAAAAACACCAGAAAGTGCTGGATATACAGCTGATAATAATATAGTAATAGGTAATGTAGCTCTGTATGGAGCTACAGATGGTGAAGCCTACTTTAATGGTAACGCCGGAGAAAGATTTGCGGTTAGAAATTCTGGAGCCAAAGCAGTTGTAGAAGGTGTGGGAGATCATGGATGTGAATATATGACTGGTGGAATAGTTGTAGTGTTGGGGGAGACAGGTAAAAACTTTGGTGCAGGAATGAGTGGTGGAGAAGCATATATTTATGATGAGAATGACGATTTTGAAAAAAATCTAAATAAAGATATGGTACAGATACAAAACTTAAAAAAGAGAGATATAAAAGTTGTAAAACGAATGGTGGAAAACCATTATAGATACACAGATAGTAAAAAAGCAGAGAAAATACTTGATAATTGGGATCCAGACAAGTTTGTGAAAGTAATGCCTAACGCATATAAAGAAGTTGTGGAAAAACATCTAAAACAAGGAGAAGATATACGAGATTCACCGCCTCCATCACCTCAATATGCAACCGATGGTGGTAAGTAATGGGAAATGAAAACCATCCAGATGGTTACAGAAAACATCGTAGAAAACCTATAGGTAAGAGAGATCCAATTGAAAGAAGTAAAGACAATGAAGAGATATGGTCTCCAAATTGGAGTGAAGAGAATCTTAAAAATCAAGGAGAAAGATGTATGGATTGTGGGGTGCCTACATGTATTGGTGGATGTCCGATAGGAAATATAATACCTGATTGGAACGATCTTGTTTATAGAAATAATTGGAAAACAGCCCTCGAGGAACTACATGCAACAAATAATTTTCCAGAATTTACAGGATATACATGTCCTGCACCATGCGAAGATGCCTGTGTGTTAAAATATAATGATGACCCTGTATCTATAAAAAGTATAGAAAGAGCTATAGTAGATAAAGGATGGGAAGAAGGATGGATAAAACCAGAACCACCGGGCACACGTACTGAATATAAAGTAGCAATTGTTGGTAGTGGTCCAGCAGGACTTGCTGCAGCACAACAACTTAATAGGGTAGGACACAACATTACTGTTTATGAAAAAGATGATGAGATAGGCGGTCTTATGACCTATGGAATACCTGAATTTAAGTTTTCCAAAAAGAAAGTTAAGAGGAGAATAGATCAACTTAAAAAAGAAGGAATAAACTTTGAAAAAAATACTGAAATAGGAAATGATGTATCTTCAAATATATTAATAGATGAATATGATGCATCCTGTATTGCTATTGGATCCCAAAAACATGTAATACCACCAATTGAAGGAATAGAAAAAGATGGAATACATCTGGCAATGGACTATCTAACACAGGAAAATAAAAGACAGCTTGGAAACAAAATAGGTTCGGAAACAATATCAGCAAAAGATAACGATGTTGTTGTACTTGGCGGGGGAGATACTGGCTCTGACTGTGTTGCTACAGCCCATAGACAAGGAGCTAATCAAGTAGTACAGATAGAAATAAACATAAAACCTCCAAATGAAAGACCTAACGATAATCCTTGGCCAGAACAACCTCAAAAATATAAGAAAACATATGCTCAACGAGAGGGGGGTAAAGAAGAATATGCTATAGACACTAAAGAATTTCTAGATAAAAATCAAGACGGACATGTAGATTCCCTATTAGCTGATAGAGTTGAATGGAAATACGATGAAGAAGGTAATAGAATAGACAAAAAAGTATTAGTTAATGATATAGAAATATCTGCTGATCTAGTTTTAATAGCTGTAGGATTTTCAGGTCCAGAAATTGATCCGTTTAATGAACTTGGACTTGAAACCTCTGAACTAGGTACAATAAAAACAGATGAAAAAATGATGACAAATGTAGATGGGGTTTTTGCAGCTGGAGATGCAAATAAAGGACCATCTCTTGTAGTATGGGCTATTGGAGAGGGAAGAGATGTAGCTAAAAACATAGATAAATATCTTACTGGAAGATCTGACCTTCCAAGCAGTATTGATACATATAACAGTACTTTGTATGACCTAAAAGGAAAAATAAAAAGATAAATAATTTTGATTAGTAAATTAACTTTTTGATTTATTAAATTTTCACTTTATTTAATTCTTAACTGGGTTGATAAATAAGAATATAAATTTTAAAATATATAAATATATTATATTAGGAATAATTGATTTGAAATAATAATTATATTTTAAGATATGTTTAAAAATTTTTAGAATAACTGTTTTAGAGTTATATTATAAATATTAAAAATCCATATATACTTATTAAGTTAGAATTTTTTAGATTTTTATGATGTATTCAGACTTTATTTTAGTATGTGTTTAGGTATTCGTCGAGTTCCCATTGACTTACTTGTGCTTTGTATCTTTGGTATTCTTGGTTTTTAGCTTCTATGAATTTATCTGCGATATGATCACCTAAAGCGTCTAATATCACTTTGTCTTTTTCTAGTGCTGTTATTGCATCTGATAGGTTTCCTGGTAGTGTTTTTATTCCGTAGTCTTTTCTTTTTTCTTCTGTAAATTCGTATATGTTTTCTCTGATCGGATCAGGTGCTTCTAGACCTTTTTTGATACCGTCTAATCCTGCTTTTAGTATTGTTGCTAGTGCTAGATAAGGATTACATGAGGGATCTGGAGATCTAAGTTCTATTCTTGTACTTTCAGGTGCTCTCGCTGCTGGTTTTCTTATAAGTGCGGATCTGTTGACGTCACTCCATGCTATATATACTGGGGCTTCATATCCGGGTATTAACCTTTTATATGAGTTTACAGTTGGGTTACATATTGCTGTTATTGCTGGTGCATGCTCTAGAAGTCCTGCTAGGAATGAATCTGCTGTATTTGATAGGTTGAATTCATTGTTTGGGTTATGAAAGGCGTTTTTCCCGTCTTCAAATAGGGATACATGTGTATGCATTCCACTTCCATTTATTCCAGATATAGGTTTTGGCATAAATGTTGCGTGTAGATCGTTTACTTCTGCTACGGCTCTTACTACAGATCTAAATGTTGCAATATTATCCGCTGTTGTTATTCCATCTGCATATTTGAAGTCTATTTCGTGTTGTCCCTGTGCTACTTCATGGTGGCTTGCTTCTACTTCAAAGTTCATTCTTTCGAGTGTGTATATTATATCTCTTCTTAGGTCGCTTGCTAGGTCTTTCGGTGCCAGATCGAAATAACCTCCTGAGTCATGTGTTTCTAGTGTGGGTTCTCCGTCTTGTTTTTCAAATACGAAGAATTCTGGTTCTGGTCCTGCATACATATCATATCCCATGTCTTTTGCTTCATTTATTACACTTTTTAGTATGTATCTTGGGTCTCCTTCAAATGGCTGTCCATCTGTGTTTGTTACATCTGCTATTAGTCTTGCTGTTTTTGTTCCTGCTTTCTCTCTCCATGGCATTATAGCAAATGTGTCGGGATCTGGATCCAATCTCATATCACTTTCTTGTATTCTTACAAATCCTTCTATGGATGATCCATCAAACCAAATTCCTTCGTCGAATGCTTTTTTTGCCTGTTTTGCTGGTATAGAAACGTTTTTTACTATACCTAATATGTCTGTAAATTGTAGTCTAAGAAAGTCTACCTCTTCTTCTTCTATTTCATCTAGGACCTCTTTTTCTGTCGCCATTTTGTACAGTTCAAAAAACAATAGATATTAATTTAAAATTTTTGATTTATTCCGATCTAATTGGATTTTTATTTGAAATATCTACTATATACTAATCATTATTATGTATAATAAATAATTATAGTTTACAATATAAAATTTTAGACTTTCGTTTTTTTGTTTTTTATAATTCATTGGAAATTTGTCCTATAATAATATATTTTTTTGAGTAAATATATATCTTCATAGTTTATAATTAAATATAAATTGGACAAATTTTTTGTATATGGCATAAAATTTATAAAAATAAATAATAAATTTTTTATATAATTAGATTTCTTGTATACTTAGTAAAAAATATTAAAATATTCAAAAATAATATTCTGTTAAGATAGAAAAACAGATATAAAATTAGGATGTTAGATTTGGTTATTTTACAATTTGAGACAATAGCTGGGTATAAATGTGATATATGTGTTGGTGGGAACGTATTTGATATTATTTATCCATCCAGTATTTACAATTTTAGGGTCTGGTCAGGCAAGATAGTAGAATATAGTAAATCAAATAACAATAATTATGTTAAACTATGTTAAACTAAGAAATTTCTATACCTTCCTTTTAAATGGAGACAGCATATCTGGTATTTAGTAGAAATAATTACTAGTAGTAGTTATACATTAGCTGAAACTTTTATAAATATTAATAGAGGTTTTACAAATTGGTTAGATTAGCTGTTTGGTATGGCTTTCCCAATACTTATGTAAAAATTTTTTTGATGGGTCTGTGACAGATCAAAAACTTTCTATAGCGGTTGAATTTTTTAAGGAAGACACACAAGAATAATAATGTTCGTGTTGTGTTTCCAGTTCATGGATTCACTGGTATACTTGGAACATTAATATTTCCATTTATAGATATAGAAGGATTTTCAGCCAATCAACTAATAGCACAAATAACTGAGGCATTAAAAAAACGATATAGACAGTATTATCTACATACGTTGTGTTTGGTATTATTAAGTCTATATGTGATCATAGAGTATCTGGGAGTCATGAGTGTGATGGTCTTGATTTGTCGGAGCATGGTGTTGAGACGTATCCTGAGTTTGGGGGGGTGGAAACAGTGACGGGTGGAGGTTCTGTTTCGAAAGTTCGGGTGGATGGTGGGGGGTCTAATGATGGTGAGATTAAGTTGGTTATGGCTTTTGTTCGTCCAGATAAACTGGGGGATGTTAAAAAAGAATTAGCTGAGGTTGGTGCTCCTAGTCTTTCTGTGACGAATGTTAGTGGTCGTGGTAGTCAGCCTGCAAAAAAGAGCCAATGGAGAGGAGAAGAATACAGAGTAGACCTACACCAAAAAGTCAAAATTGAATGTGTAGTAGCCGATATTCCA
>JAHENH010000169.1 GCA_018609935.1 Halobacteriales archaeon
TAAATATCTGCAGGATTCAAAAGTATTAGAATTGTAAATATAATATCTGGTAAATCAAAAGAAGAAACTATAGAAATAGAGGCTAAATCATGTATTAAAATAAACCACAACCATGCAACCAGACATCCACCCAAAGAATAAGGTTTATTCGGAGAAAACACAGATATCAGACAACTAATCGAAAGAAATGCAAGCCCAACCAAAATAGAAGCTACAATAAACCCAGAATACAATACAAAATTAAACCCAGACATCATTATAAGCCCTACCCCCGCCAACCCAAACCCTATTATTACTGCACCAGATAATGAAAAACCACGACCCAAATATTTCCCAAATATAATCACCTCCCGAGATACAGGAAGCGCAAAAATAGGCTCTAAAACCTCCCCCTCCCCCGCCACCAAATCATAACCATAAACAAGACTCCCCAACGGAACCAAATAAGTAGCCAAAGACAATAAACTAACAAGAAACACACCAAACCTAGTCGGACCTATACTAGAACCCCCCAAAAAAACCAACAAAAAAGCCAATATCCCAAACAACACAGTAAGCCCTATTGACCACCCACCCCTCACAGACACCCTATTCTCATGACCCGCAACAGTCAACAACTGTTTTAATTTATTCCAACTAAATCTTGTCATTTTTTACTGCTTTTTCAAAAATATCATTCAAACTTGGTTCGTATACTTCGAAAACTTCAGGTTCTATTGGGATAGTAGTAAAAAGCTCCTTAGCTTTATATCGACTACATCTCGCTCTAATAAATGTACCCTCTTGTCTTTCTATTTCAGCCTCCCCGTCCAAGAACTCCAAGATTTTTTTAACCTCTTCTGAAGTTTCCAAACCTATGTTTAAAGTTACATTATTGTTCATTATTTTTTTAAGCTGGGATATACTTCCTTTCTTTTTTATTTTTCCTTGATGAAGTATTGTTATTTCATTACAGAGACGTTCAACATCGGTTAATATATGAGAAGAC
The DNA here is from genome assembly GCA_018609935.1 of Halobacteriales archaeon. Next base: position 989 of record JAHENH010000169.1, read on the forward strand.
AGCAAAACAGTTAGATCAGTTTTGTCTCTAAGCTTTATAATAATATCATGAAAATCATTTACTCCAAGAGGGTCAAGTCCAGCAGTAGGTTCATCCAAAAGCAAAACGTCCACATCCCCAATAAGACTAGTTGCAAGTCCTAAACGACGTTTCATTCCTTTAGAATATTCCTTAGTTTGTCTATCTGAATTCTCTCTTAGACCCACAGTAGCTAAAATTCTTTGTATCTTTTCATCCCTTTCTTTTTTATCTATATCCCTAAGTTTTGCATGGAAATTAAGGACCTCCTTAGCTGTCAACAGTTTAGGAAAGTCAGCTAGCTCTGGGAGATATCCAACAATTTGTCTTATTCTATATCCTCCCTTTTGTATATCTTCACCATTTATCCTTATCTTCCCACTATCAGGGTAAATATGCCTTACTAACAATTTAAATAATGTAGACTTTCCTGCACCATTTGTACCTAATAAACCATATACACTACCTTCCGTTATGGACAATGAAATATTTTTTAGTGCAGTTGTTTCTCCATATGTCTTGGTTATATTTTCTATCTCAATTTTATTCATAGTATTTACTTACATTATGTCTAGGTTTAACTATTGGATGATAATCAACAACACCAGGTGATTCTATTATAGGGATGGAGCTTTCAGCCAGCCTTATAATATCAAATGCTGGACTGTTACTAAAAACCCTAATTTTAGGGTTTTTATTTTCCATATTCTCTATTATCCCTGAAGGCTGATATCTTATCTCACTAACCCCATCTTCATCTATATCAACAGGCTTAAAATCAGACCAATAATTCCCAACTTCAGTACTATTCCAAGCCACCTGTTCACCAATAACAGCCCTCACAGACTCCTGATTACCTATAAAACTATTCTTATATATATCTTCTTCTACACTACCTGCAGTCAAATATATACCAACTTGATTCCCTAAAACTAGATTACTAATAATAGAATTATTTAATGAATTATATATATAAAAACCATTCCTATTAGATACCACCGTATTACTCTTTATTAAAGAATCATCAATATCCTTCAATAAAATACCATGCCCACTAGTCCCCGTATTATTAACAGCAGTATTATCAAGTATAGATAAATCCTGAGACACCATCAACGCCCAACCAGAATCACTACTAAACGCAACATTATTAACTAAAACATTATCATCAGAATACATATAATGAACACCATACCTTAAATCCCACATAGTATTATTTCTAGCAGTCGTCTCCGACGCAAAAGAAAAATAAATACCATCACGAACATCAGTAACCCTATTACCCACAAGCTCAGTTTGCTCAGTCTTCCATACTTGAATCCCATTCCCCCGATAAGACAAAGTCCCTATCTCTTCCCTACCCACAATAGTATTATTACCAACATACACACCATCAACCCCATCAATCCACACCCCAAAAGTTATACTTGAAATACGATTATTAACTAATCTCGAATTAGTAGAATTCACCCAAACCCCAGCATCATTTTCAGAAGTCTCATACCCCGAATTTCTAACCCATAAACCTTCAACAGTTATATTATCACCATTTAAAGTTAAAACATCACCACTACCCGCTCCATTTATAACACCAAACCCATTATCTACACTTGTCAACGTTATATTCGATTTATTTATTCTAACATCAGTATTAAAAACACCAGAAATAAAAATAGTATCACCTGATTCAGCACTACTAAGTGCTCTATGAAGGGAATTAAACTCCTTTCCATTAATAAAGGCCTTACCAGTATTATTTGGAATATCAAAAGTATATTCTTTGGGTACGGACGGATTAAATTTTAAATTAGTTTCTTTATCTTGGATAGAAAAAACACTATATATACCCAGAAAGCTAAATAATACTAAAAAAGTAATAATAAATATAACGTATATTTTTTCTAACCTACCAAACATAATTATAATAAATTAAATCCACTAACAAAATAATATTTTATAACTATTTAACCAATTTTGTTTTTAATACCAACTATTTTGTTTTTGATGCTTACTATTAATTCATATATTTTTATATTTTTGTTTCTATAGTAGTATGAGACAACTAAAAGTAGCAATGCAAGTATTGCTAGTACAGACCCTATTTCTAGGTGTGAGTAGCTTGTGATATTAGCTACTTCATATTTACCAATCAATGGGGGTGTGAATTCATCAACACCAACTACTGGTGCATTTGGATCTAAAGTATGTCCAGCTTGATAAAGTCTATATTGTACATCTGCAAGCATACCAAAAAACACCAAAAATGTACCAACAACCTGTGCCTTCAAACCCAAAACCAATTTATTATCAGTTGGCGCAACAGCCACAAATAATCCAGCAAGAGCTGGAAGAACAAACGCAATAGGCCCAAAAGACCATTCAGGAACATCTATAGACTTTTCATCTACTGGAAAGTTCGGATTCCAATATACAGGATCCGGATAAAAAAAACCAATATATTTATTAAGCCTATGAATCTCAACAACATCACCCGATATATGAGGATACGCATATAGATGTATCTCCAATACTTCATTCGGATATTGTACTGCATGTAGATTAATACCCCAAACCGGAAACAAAGGTGCTATCAAAAAAAGTATTGCAGCTAAAACAGGAAACAACCGCCTAACCTCCCTAAAATTATCTAATGATAGACTAAATACTTTACTAACATCACCCTTAGAAAACATCATCTCTCCCCTATCATCACTCATAAAAATCACCCAATATACTACTCTAAACTATCTTGGTTGTACTATCATTCTTGAACGCATCTCAAGATGCAATGCACTACAGAAATAAGTACAATATATCCAATAAACACCAGGACTATCCGCAGTAAATGTAACCTCTCTCGTATCCTGAGGAGCTATAGCAAGATTAATACTATACTGAGGAATCCCAACACCATGAATAATATCTCGACTAGACTCAATATTCGTAACAGTAAGAGTAACCTCATCACCCTCCCTTACTGTAAAATCACGCAACCCAAACTCACTACGCTTCGAAGAAGTAAATACATTTACAGTACTATCATCCACCCGCTCAACCCTTGAATTCTCCTCAGTAACATACTCCTTTTCCCCTTCATAATCCTCCCTATCCCAAACAGTATTCGGACTAACACTACTTTTATGCGCAATAACACAATCATGAGGCTCCGGATAAACAGACTCATCAGCAACCAACTCCATACCACCCGTAACACTCTCAGGATCATCACCACTAATATCAATCAACTGATCATTATCAGGATGAATAGGCCCCACAGGAAGAAACCTATCCTTCGACAACTTATTCAACGAAACTAACCAATCACCAGACGGACTCACAGTCTCAGCCTCCGCCGCCTGAAGATGCCCCGGATTATAATGCACATCAACCTTACCACGAACAGGATCCGCAGAACCACGTTCCGCCTTAACAGCATCTTGGATGCTCCATTTTGCTACCTGAGAATCTATAAACAACGTAGTATACGCATTCCCACGTCCATCCCAAGTAGTATGCAACGGCCCAAGCCCCACATTAGGCTGACCAACAATAGCATTCTCTAAATCATCAACCTCCCTTATCTTATCAATTTCAACCATCGTAACCGTAGGCGACAACTTCCCACTCGCCGTAGCATATCTACCAGTAGGATCAACATCAAGACCATGCGGACTCTTCGGAGTAGGAATATAATACACAATAGGATTACCCCCCTTATTCAGTGGCGAATTCCTTCTCCCATCTAATACAGGTACACCATTAACATCCTGAGCATCTCCATTATTTATTGCTTGTTCAATTGCACCCACATCAAATGCTTTTATGTAGTCTCTATCATCCCTCGTCATCCCCTCAATCTCAAAAGCCTCTTCCTTATTATATCCTGTACCAAACACCCAATTTCCATCTTTATCACTATCAGCATTATCCAAATTCCCACTAACACGAACCTCCCACTCAACCTCCATCGACTCAGGATTTAGAGCGGCTAGTACAGACCAGTATTTATCCGAATTATCAGGATTTATTGACCCGTCATTCGGTATTGGAACACGAAACTCACCAACACCATAAACATATTTAGTATCCGGACTCTGAACCGCACACCCATGACACGACTGCACATTCGGAATATCAGTAATCGAATCAGTCTCAAAATACTTAAGGTTTACACGTGCCAACCTTCCATTTATCTTATCATTTATCCAACAATACCGACCATCATATTCCCCCCCAGATTCCGAAAGCACTGGATGATGACTATCACCATATTCATATCCCGACCCGCTACCTACATCCCCTCCCTCCCTCAACACCTGCTTTGTTTTCTCATCATGCCCATATCCCCGCGCCCCCTCTCTCTGATACATAGGTATACGCATCAACTCACGCATCGATGGGATTCCTACTATCCTCATTTCACCTGAATGACCACCACTCCAAAAACCATAATACTCATCATGCTCACCCGGACTTACAAAATGAGAAGGAGCACCAGCCTTTCGACCCCCACCCCCATTTTGATCCTGTTGACCCCCAAATATACCCAAACAACCAGCCAGCCCCGCCGCACCCGTAATACCTCCAATCTTCATCAAATCCCTCCTATCCATATTCAAAAGAGCCTTTTCCTGTTCCTCATCCACTGAATCATCAAAATCCTCCAAAACATCCCCCATCCTAGACTCATACTCCTCAATTTTATCCTCCATACCCCCTTCCCCTTCCAAAGACGAACTATCTTTTTCCATAAATTCCTATCAAATTTTATATTTATATTTAATTTTATATTTAATTTTATATTTTTAAAACTACTCCACCCTTATCCATCCCGTCATTCCATTAAACTCATGAGGAATACAAAAATAATGATATTCCCCCCTAACCTCAAACGTATGCTTATAAGTCTCCCCACTCACTACATTACCACCAAGATCACTTGAATACGCATCCCTCGCAGCCTGTTCCGAACCATAACCCCCCGAAGCAAAAAAATCAGCACCACCAGGAATCTCATCCCCATACGCAGTAACCGTATGCCCAAGACTACCCACAGTCTCCCAAGTAACAGTATCCCCCCTAGAAATAGAAACCCTACGCGGCACAAACTCAAGCTGATCATTCATCTCAATAGTAGCCGTCCCAACCCAACCCCCACCACCACCATCACCATCACCATCACCATCACCAGAACCCCGACTACCGTTTTCTTCATTATTATCTCCATTATTATTGGCCTGTTGTCCTGTACATCCAGCTAATGCTGCTATTCCAACTGTTCCAGAGAGTTTTAATAAGTTTCTTCTATCTATCTTCATCTCCACCATATAAAAAAATAGGTATTAAAGTATTGTAAAACAGGAAGATAATTTTCAATTCTTGAGAAAATCCGAACAAGTTCGCCAAAAAAATAAACTACCTATAAAATAAGGACATATTCGAATTATTATCTATAGTTAAATTTAATTAGAATATTTTTAAAGTATATAGATATTTAGTTATTTAATATATTTATTTTACATATTTTTTTCGATATATTGGTTTATATCTAGTACTTTTTGTTTTTCTTATGTCCAAAATCCTCCGCAAGTACCAGTATTAACAAGTCTTGCAAGTAAAGTCATATATTTATCATTTTTTGATTTAGGTATGTATACTACAAACCACATATTTCGAAAGTTCTCTGTATATCCACCATGAAGCTTAATAGAATTTATATTAGGTATTTTATCCGGTACTCCATAGGTGTGTGTATAAACTTTTGTTTCAGATATATTTCTATAAGCCCTTAATGTACCCCTTTCATCATCTAATCTTGAAAACTCTTGAAAACCTAATCTAAGTGTTCCTCAAGAGTTATTCCAAGCAACTGTTCTATATATCTTGATATTAATATCAATAGAAGTTTTTCTTTATGGTCCAGAGGATAACCCTAACCAAAAAGGGAACTTCATCGAGGTTTTTTATTACATCTGGTATATTTACTTTCCCAAGTCTTGAACCAGTTTTATACAGATCAGAATTAATTAATAAAACAGAATTCTCTAAAGATATAAAACTAAAAGTAGATATAACTTCATTATTTTTCAACATAAAACGCATCACTATCATATTTATTCGTATCTATTTAGATAACATCTATAGTTCGGTTTTTAAAATATCCTCAAAAATATTCTGAAACTTCTTTGGCTCAGTTAGATTTACTACCACTATAGAATACTAACAGTCTTTTCTTCAAGAAAAAATCAGACAAAGACATATAAAGAATATAATTTGTTAGCTCTTAAGATTTATTTATCCAATTATTTTCTAAAAAATATTCTTTTGGTTTAACTTAAGATAAAAAACTTATTTTTGTAGGTATTAGAGAATTATTACCAATTCTAAAAAAAATAAATTATTTATTTATTTTTTTACCCGGTAAAGTTAAAAAAGATATATATCCTAGCAAAATTCCTGGCCAAAATGTTGTGAATCTAAATATTATTCCTATAGCAAGAGCAGTTGCTAAATCCAAATTTAAGAATGTAGCGAGTGCTGTAGCCATTACAGCCTCATATGTACCTGAACCACCAGGTGTGGGTGTAAATCCCGCAACGGCTGCGATAGGTAAAACAAAATAAAGCGGTGTTAAATTAGTAGTCACCCCAACGGATCTAATAACTAGATATAAACTAAAGACTTGGAGTATAAAAAATCCATGTGCTATAATTGCTGTTTTAACAAGATTTCTTTTATTTTTACCAAGCTTTCCAAATGAATCTTGAAGGCTGTACATTTTTTTTTCAAATTTCTCAATATATACCTTACCTACTCCTATTTTTTCTAACAAGATAGAAATAAACCACACTATACGGAATTCTATATATCCAGATTTAAACCATAATAGATATGTTATAGTTCCACCAACTAACGTCACAAGAAACGCTATATATAATATCTCTAATATAAAGCTATTCAATGAATTTGATAATAATAGGTATAAAGCCCCACCAAATATAAAGGTAAATATTGGTACAGTATTTATTATATCTGCAGATATAACTGCAGATAATGCTTTTTCATATTCTATATTACTATTATCTTTAATTATATATGCCATAAAAGGTTCACCTCCAAATTGTCCTAAAGGAGTTATAGAGTTCATAAAGTTACCTGCCATAAATAATTTTAAAGTTTCAAAAAAAGTTTTATCACCCCCAACACAGTTCAGAAAATGATACCAAGAATTAGACCATATAGGTATAACGCATATACCAACTCCTATAGCAGATACTAATAATAATTTATCGGCTCTATTTATAACATCTATAAATTTATTAAAATCAGATATATATATCAATATTATAAAAATAGATGTAGCAACTCCGAACCATAACACTTTAGATCTATCTACCATGATATATAACTAATTAAATTAATTTATTAATTATACTTTTTTCCATTTACTATTTCTTCTTAAAACAATATAGTAGATTTATTTCTAAAAATATATCTATTATTTTTTTTAATTTA
>JAHENH010000170.1 GCA_018609935.1 Halobacteriales archaeon
CATGGGGTGTACTATCCCATCTTTCAGCATTCCTAGGTATAATAACAAAATTCTGGAAGCATTGGTGAGTTTTGCCTTGTCGTGCGATATGTGAAGTGTAATACGCCTACGGATGATATGGCTACTAGCCCTATACATTCAACATGGAACGTGTTGATGATAAGTCTTCGGCGGTGACAGAATCCCTGTCGTGGAAAATGAAACCTGTTCGGGTGTAATATTCCCCAACCACACGATTGCTAACCTATGTCAGCAGAAGTGTAGGCAGAATAACTATCTGTTGACCCGTTACGCCAGCAAAATGCTAGAGGAAAAATACGGAAGCCCTGGGTCACCCGACCCGTGGTACCTCACAACTGGTATAGTATATATATCTTCTAGTGCAGTGATAATAAAGACTATAATAGAAAATGGATGGGTAGTAAATCCGGAAAGCGATTCTATATTAGGTACATTAGTTTTTGAAGATATATTGATTGGTATATATTTTGCGTTAATTCCTGTTTTAGTATTAGGTCAAAACTGGATAGATGCATTGAAGACTGTGATTATTGCTTTTGTATTTCTTGGAGGCTTAATATTGATATCCTGGTATGGTACAAATATATTAGAAAAAATTTTTAGTACTAATTCAGATGAATTATTTCTACTAAAAATATTAGGTTTTACAACATTGATTTCGAGATTTGCCTTTTCAATGGGTATTAGTGAAGCTGTAACAGCATTTTTTATAGGACTGATTTTGGTCAAACAAAGAATGTGAAAAAAATTGGGGATATACTCACTCCTGCAAAGGATTTATTTACGGCAGTTTTCTTTTTTGCTGTTGGACTTACCACTAATATAACATTACTTTTAGACGTTGGAGACCTACTAGTTATATCAGTTATTTTGACTTCAGCTGGAAAGATAGTTAATGGTACTATTTCAGGTAAAATATACAAACTTAATACAACCAGAAGTCTAAGGGTAGCTTTTGGTACGGTTCCAAGAGGAGGATTTTCTTTAGTTATAGGTGCACTTGCTGCTACTATTAGACAGGGAGTCCTAGCAAAAATAATTCCTTCGTTTGCTGTTAGATATGTGTTAGTAATGAGTATACTATGTACATTTATAATCCAGTATGGTAACTAATTATTATATATAATAAATAGATTTAAACCTAAAAATAATAAAAATTAAAATTTTTTTAAATAATTCTTATTTATATTTAATATTCTAAGAAAATAAAATCTTACCTCTAAGGAAGATCCACATAATAAAAGTGTATTCAACGGAATAGATCAACTATGTTCTCAGGGAAGTATAGTATAATTCTTGAATTAAAAATAGCTAAGTAAATTATTGTTTACTTTATTAAAGAAAAATAATTATTTTAATATTAATAATGTTTTAAACAGAAGTTTCTGTATGCCTATTTTTGAAAATCTTGTTTTAGTTTTTATAGCAGGTTTTATTACATGTCTTGCTACTGGTTTTGGAGCTTTACCGTTTTTTTTATTTCAAGATATAAGTAATAGATTCAATGTTTTGCTTTGGGGATTATCTTCCGGAATAATGTTGTCTGCATCTACTTTTGGACTTATACGGGAAGGAATAAATGAGGGAGGTATGATAGAAGTAGGTATAGGTATTTTAGGAGGTATAATTTTAGTCAAAACAAGCCATAGGTTACTTAGCAGAACAGAAGTTAATCCTAAAAATTTTGAAAAAGGGGATTATAAAAAATTAATTTTAATTTTAGGCATTTTAACAGTACATAGTTTTCCTGAAGGAATAGCTATAGGTGTATCTTTTGCAGATCTTAATCTAGAAGGTGGAATAGAGTTTTTACAATTTAAAATTCCAATTTTAGCTATTTTTATGACAATTGCTATTTCTATACATAATATTCCAGAAGGGACAGCTATTTCTATTCCACTTAAGTCTATGGGTATAAAAAAGTGGAAGATGGTGTGGTGGTCAATATTTTCTAGCCTACCACAACCAATAGGTGCCATACTAGCTTTCGTTTTTGTACGTATAGCAAGAACTATTTTACCATACGGATTCGGATTCGCAGCAGGTGCTATGATTTATTTAGTTTTAACAGAGTTTATACCTGAAGCCATCAAAATAGGTAGACCCCTACCAAATGGTGGAAAAAAAGAATTAATAACTGGTATTATACTGGGATTTATAGCAATGACACCTATTATACTGTTTTAGATATTCAAATTATAATTAAAAATAAAATATAATAAATTTATTTTACCTAATTTTCTGTACATTTTAATATTATATAATTTGTTAAAAAATATGTTTTTGTAGATATCAAAAAATATTTCTGTGATTTTTCTTAAATTTTATTTTTTGGCTTTAAAAAATATAGTTGCACCCTTTTCTTTCATATAAATATCACTGAAACCTGTTTCTGAAAGAAGGTTCTTTAATTCTTCTTTTTCAAAAACAGTTACTCCAATAGATTTTTTCATCCATTTTTGAGTTGAGTAAAAACTTAAAATATATTTATTAATTAATGTTGTACCAATAAATTGACCACCAGCTTTTAGTATTCTATATATTTCTTTGAGTGTTTTAGTAATATCTGAAAATAGATGTAGAGCCCAACAACGGCTTTTGACCATATGTTCTTAAGCCCACCCATTTTTTCTAGGTTTATGAAGAATCCTTCTAAAGGAATAGAAGATCTTAGAGAAAGGATTAAAGGTTCTGATGATATTTCTAAAGAGAACAGAGAGGTTCTTTTGGATTTTAGTGATAGGTTGTTTCTTTTGAAGTCTTAGTATAGTGATCATCGTCATGAGAAACTTTTTCGTCATTGTGTAAGTATTGCTGAAAACCCTGGAGGTCTCTCTAGATCCCTTGAAGACAGAGATACTGCAGAAGATATTGTAGGGTGGATAAACCAGAACTACAAAAACGAAGAAACCAACAGAGACTACCGTGTTGCTCTCCGTGTTTTTGGAAAACGTGTTACAGAGGGAGAGGATCTTCCTAACAGTATAGAGTGGGTTCTCAGTAATACAAGCAAGAACTATAAATATCGTCCCAGACCCACCGATATGCTTAGTTGGGATGATGTTTTGGAGATGGTTGAGTCCAGCCATAATAGTAGGGATAGGGCTTTGATTAGTTTGATATGGGATGCCGGACCACGTTCTGGAGAACTCTACAATCTTACAGTAGGTGATATTTCGGATCACTGGCATGGACTTAGGATTTCTGTAGAGGGAAAAAACTGGATCCCGTAGTATCTTGTTGGTTTCCAGTGTTCCCTATGTTAGTCGCTGGCTGAACAACCATCCTGGGAGAGATAGTTCTGATAGTCCGTTGTGGTGTAAGCTTAGTAGTGCGGAAAAAGTGTCTACAAGCAATAAAACAAATACAAAACGAAAACAACGGATACGCAGAAACAGGAGACATCTACAAAAAAATAAAACAACTAAACCTAGAGCTATCAAGAAGACACATACTAACAAGACTACACGAACTCAAAACCCTAAACAAAATCAAAATAGCCCACAAAACAAAAGGAGGACCATACCTCTGGGAGATAACAAAAAATGAGTAAAGTAAAAAAACCAGAGAAAAACCAGACAGAGACAAAGACTTAGACCCCCAAAAATTCATACATAGACCCACACTGAAAGGGGAACAGGTACCATGGCTCAGGCTCCATGGTACAAAAAAACCTACAAATTCCAGATACAAAAACCTAGCTAAACTAAACAAACCAACAGATACAGAAGTGGTAGAATATGATTGAAGGAAAAAACAAACACAGAGGTGATAGAAGATGAATAGCAAAGAAAGAAAAAGGAGGAATGATGAGAATAAGCTTTTGCGGGTAACAGAGACAGACCAGCAAACACATCTAAATACCAGTACCATGGGGAGGGAGCCATGGTACAAAAAAATCTATAACATCAAGACAGAAAAACCTAACCTAACCTCTAACTCACCTAAAAAACCAACAGATACAAAAGTGATAGAAGATGAGTGAAGCAAAAAACAAACACAAAAACAAAACAATAGAAAACCAAAACAAACAGATAAAAGACAAAACACAGAGAGCAATAGAAGCTATAGAAAAAAGACGCAGACACCTAGAATATCTGAAACATTAGGACCACCCAATCAGCGAGGATGCAGCAAAAATCCTAGAACTTGCAGAAAAACACAAAAACAAAACATAGAGATGATACTAAAGAGTTATAGTATGACCCCTAAAACACAAAAGGGACTTAAGCGTAGTAGTGGCAAAACACCACATCTATTCTTTGAGTACGGCCGACTTAACACTTGGGGGTCTATTCAACAATTCTCTGAGTTCTTTTACAGCCTCAGCATCAAAACTATCATCACCCTCCAAAGCAAAATCAAAAGCATCATCCTCAACCTCTCTAACCTCTTTGGCAACACCCAGATCCAAAGCCTAACCACACCAAACACAAACATCACGATCCCTGGGAGTCTCCTTATCACACATTGGACAACAAATAGGCGCAAGATCCCCACTGGTTTCTCCTTCACTTATTTCTTTTCCATGGATCCTAGCAAGCTCGTTTTCTGCTTCCCCACCAAAAACAGAGATATATCTGCTTGCAGCATTACTACCACGCACCCAACCATGATGATCCTCAAGGTGAGCCTGATTCATACCCTGGCTAGCAAGATAACTAGCACTCGACTTACGGAAATTAGTAGGAGTAACAGGCTTACCAACACCAGCACACCCTTCAGCTTCTGTAAAGATCTTACGGAACATCCTATAATGTAGATTTCGTCTGGTTGTCTTTTTTTGCTGGTTCTTTTTAGTTCTCCTAGTGTTTTTCCTTCTATGTCTTCTTTTAGTGGGTCTTTTTTAGCTCTTTCATTTCTTCGTAGTTGTGTCGATATAATATTTAAATTTTTCGTAGTTCCAAAGATTTCTGTAGATGCACATATTGCTCCTCCAGATGTACCGCTTAGACCATGTATTTTATAGTTTTCTGGTAGATTTTCCAAAAGATAGGACAGTACCCCTGCTGTGAATGCTGAGTGGCTGCCTCGTCCTTGACAGGCAATAGCGATTTCTTTTTTTTGTTTTTTTGGAGGTTACTCCTTTTTAAAACCAAGAATATCTAGTATTTCTCTTAAACTTAAATCCATCAAAAATAAAATAGATATCCTTTAAAAATATTCTTGTGGCTAACTTATATATACGATAGATAAAATACAATATTTATAGTTAGGTTTGTGGAACTTGAGAACTAAAAAGAATTTGTAGTCTAAATTTTTTATATATTATGTTGTTATTTTTAACTATAATAAAAAAAATAAAAGATAAAAATAGAAATTAAATTGTCTACATCAGAAAAAAACATCTTTTCTGTAATAATTTTCTCAGTAGTGTTTTCTATCTTAATTATAGTGTTTTCCGATCAAAATTTACCTCAGTTTTTGTTTGGTGCTAGCTTTATAACGGCTTTAGCTACTGTTGTTGTAGCTGGTGCAACAATATATTATGCTAATCAAGCAAATAAAAATGCAAATCTTCTAAAAAAACAGTTAGACTTTGATAGGAAAAACTGAAGTTTTGTTCTTCTGGATGTATGGAGATATACCAACAAAAAATGGTAGGTAACGCCAATTGGAGAGATGAACTTTTCTCTTGGGGTGGATGGTATAAACTTGGGAACCAATATCGAAAAGAATGGAGTATGATATGGAAAGATGTAATTTCAGGATTTCTAATTTCAGGATTTGTCATAGTATTTATACCTCAGTGGGTTTGGAATACGCTTTTTCTCAAAGGAGAAGGACTAATCGTAAGTGGCGAGAATGCAGTTATGGGGGTAGTCATTGCAATCATAAGTTTTGTTGGTAGTATGGGAGACGTCCCATTCGCAGTTGCATTATGGGGTGGTGGAATTAGTTTTGCAGGAGTTATCGTATTTGTATATGCAGACCTCATTACAATTCCAGTTCTTAATGTCTATCGTAAATATTATGGTTGGAAGATAATGCTATATATTCTTGGGGTATTTTTTATAACAATGGCATTTACAGGCTTCCTTATGGAAGAACAATTTGACCACTAGGTATTATACCAAATCTAGCTGGAGGACAGACCGCCACAGAACAAACATATTTTGAACTAAACTATACATTCTATCTAAACATTATAGCATTCATACTTTCAGGTTTCCTATTGTATGTTTATAGATATGGAATAGGTGCACCCGATAAATATAGGGATCCAGTCTGTGGAATGCGTATAAAAGAAAGTGGAGCTAAAACCACTTATAAAAATGAAACAATTTATTTCTGTTCACAACATTGTAAAGATTTATTTGAAAAAAATCCATCCGGATATCTACATAAACAACTAAAGGTCTCAGAAGAAGATAATAGTTCTAATCATAAACATAATTGATATATTTATATATCCTTGAATTCAACTGTTTAAATCAGGAAATTACGGTTTCTATATCTTTTTCTTTTTTTACATTAGTCTCTATAAATATAGCATTTCCATTTTCTTTATTTATTTTTTTGTGTGTTGGTCCCCCTCTTTCAAGTGGTTTTTCTCTTATATCTGCTACAACAATATTTACACCTATCTCAGATAGGACTAAACATATTTCTCTGCCAATACCCGAAGAACCAGCTGTAACAACAGCTGTTTTATCATCTAGTTCTAAATTCATACACTACATAAAACAAGATAGCTTTAGTTCATTATCCTACCTAATACATTTCGTGTTTATACAATAACCCGGTAACAAATCCTTGTATATAGAACTATATGGGTTTTTTTTAAGAAATAAAAACATTAAAGTTTCTTAGTTGTTCTGCTACAAACAAAAAGTACATATGAAGATCTAAATTTATTTTTCTATATTTGGGTTTTCTATGAAATCTAGCTCCTCATATGTTTCTTGGGTATATTCTCTGTTGTTATCTTTTATAGTAAATAAAAAATAAAAAATAGCTTTTTTGAAATTCTTTATCTTTGATTTAAATTCACTGGATGTATCAATTTTTATTTTGATTTTTGCTGATCCTCTATCCGGAACTGTTCCGTTTAGACGAGAAAAAAAATCAGGTCTAGTTTCTCCTATAGGATAGATATTATAAGAATCTATAGAAATATTCAATTCTTTCCTATGATCTTCAATTGTTTCTTCTTTAGAATTTCTAAATACAACTTTTTCTAGATCTATATTTTTTATTTTTCCACTATTTTCTTCTTTATTATTTAGATCAAAATTAAAATCAATAAAGTCAGCAGACCCACTAGCATCAACACCAGAGCTACGTTTACTAACCTTAATATTAGATTTTTGGCTAATATATCTTTTATAATATTTAACAAGAATAATTAAAGAACTAAGAACACTGAGAAACAAGATAAGGAAACTTATTATTAAACCAATAAAGCTTAAAATCAAACCAAGATTTTCCAAAAACCAACTATGAAAAACCATTTATACCTCTCCATACCCCATGATAACTAATTTAACCTTTCATCTAGGAACTAAATGAGTATATATCTGATCAGTAGTCTGTCTGTTTGCATGCCTCAACCTAAGTTGCACATCCTCCAACCTTCTACCTTCTATCTGGATAATCCTATAAGCCACACTATGGCGCAATGTATGAGGTGTAACATCTTCTGGATCTCCCTTGCCACCACTCGATAGATATGGTTCTCCATCTGTCTTTACAGCAATCTTCTTTATAGTATTACGTAGCTGTCGTGTACTCATCCTATTACTCTGACGAGTAGGGAACAATGCCTTGGGATCCTTCCACCTATCCCGTAGATACCTTCTAAGTACACGAATAGTATCATCTTTCAATTCTAATGTAGCTTGTGGTGGGTTTCCCTTCTGGATACTACTTGGAAGATATATATTCCCTTCATCCAAATCCAAGTTTACTTTGTTTAGTCTACATACTTCTGTAGCACGCAGGCCAGCATCATACATCAATGTTATCAGTGATTCATTACGATCCTGTAGATATTTTTGAAAGTTTTTTAGACATGTTGTTATCCTTTTTTCTATCTGTTCGGGCTTCAACCAAGTTTTTGCTTGAGTTTCCGAATTTCTATTTTTGTGTTTAGGCATTGTTAGCCTTTATAAAAGAAATAATGTTTTTTATCTTAAATTTGTTTTGACCTTCCGGTTTTAGTACAAACACTGAAAGTAAACTATAAGTAATCAATTAATAATAATATTAAAAATCGAAACAAACAAGATTATAATAAATTAGAAATAGAATCATTTAGGGATTTATACTATCTATTATAGTGTTGCAATCCTGCTAGATTTTAGATTAAATAAATTTTGGAGCTATCTCATTACAGAAACGGTGGATTGTTTCTGAATCATTCTGTATTGCTAGAAATATAATCATATCCGTACCAATGTCTTCATACTTTTGTATTTGATCTATGATATCTTGAGGTGATCCAACTAATCCATAATAATCTTCTCTAGGTATTTTACCTTCGATATCTTCTATAAATTCTTTATATGTTTTTTCTGCTTCTTTTTTTGTATCACGTATCAACATAAAATTTAATATGGTTTTTTCTATGTCACTATAATTTCTATCAAAATTTTTACAATGATTTTTTAATACATCTAATTTATTTTTTAATTCTTCTGGCTTCAAAATCAACCCATTCCATTCATCAGCATATCTAGCTACAGATTTCAATATAAGTTTTTCTCCATTCCCACCAACAAGTATTGGAGGATATGGATCTTGAATAGGTTTTGGCTCTAAAAAGGCATCCTCTATACTATAGTGTTCTCCATTATATGTAATTGGACTGTCTTCTTTCCACATTGATTTTACCAGTTTTATTGTATCTTCCATCTGAGACACCCGTGTTGATATATCTGGAAATTCATATCCATAACCAATATATTCATTTTCGAACCACCCTGCTCCTATACCTAGAACTGCTCTACCATTACTAATATGGTCTAAAGTAGTTAATTTTCGCCCTAAAAGTGCTGGATTTCTATAATGTGGACAAGTAACCAAGGCACTCAACTGTATATTTTCCGTTTCCCGTGCTACGGCAGGAAGTATAGTATAACAATCAAAAAAATTTTCATCTTGATAACCCAAAGAAGGTAGTTGCCATAGGTGATCCATAAAAGAAAACCAGGAAAAACAGGTTTTTTCAACATATTTCGCCATATTTATAGCTGACTCAACACCAGCTATATCTCCATCATCTCTAAAAGAAGCGTAATGATATCCAAATTCCATAACAAGATTAATAACCTAAAAAATATAATATTACCCACCTAAAAATAAAACTGAACACCCTACCTCTTAATAATTTAAAAATTTACTATATAGCCAAAAAACCAAATATTGTTACCATTTAATACTTCTACCTAATACAAAAATAAGTAGTGCTATTACACCGCACCTATAAGTGATTCAATGCCCGCTAAAGCTTGGTATAGTCCTGTAGCAGGTTGGAAATCTCCAAATCCTAAGGTGGTGAATGTAACAATACTAAAATACAAACTATTCAAAAATATCACTATTCCATCTGTGGTAAATTCTATCTGGTCTGGAAAATTAATTTGAAGGAAGTATATCTACCTCTTTGTATTGCTTTATCAACAATCTCTTTTTCTTTTTCTGTAAGATCTGTATAGCTTACCGGATATATATTCCCTATCTGTTCCTGTGTAGGATATACCTGATATATATATATTTATGTATATGCCATGTGCAGCACCAAGAAGTGGATTACATCTTCTACCAATACAGCCAGACAAACCCAAAGATGAAAATATACCCAAACACAGTATTAATCTACGCCTATTCACCGTTTCATAGCTTTTTTATAGATGTTAGTTTTCCACCCTTGATATTTTTAGGTTCTATGTTTGTTCTAGGAGCTAGACCCTCACTCCTAGAGAAATCAATATTGAAGGATCTCTAAAGTTTTCTGCAACTACATATTCTACTGGATCCAGCTACACACCAAGTACAGAGTGTAAAGAAACCAATAGACACCCCTCGTCCCAAATGTAAATAATAGTTTAATAAGGAACTATACTAACTAAAAAAAGACCCAAGAAAAGAACAAATTATATACCCATAATTGTTTAAATTTTTAAATATTTATAGGTTATTTGTTAGATTTATTTGTTTTTTTAATATGAATAACCAATTAACTTTTTATATAGATAAAAGTATTTATTTATATGTCCAATAGAGATGATGAAAGATTTTTTGATAGGAGAAAATTCATAAAAACAACTACATATACAACTATAGGACTCGGTATAATAGGTATAAATAGTGTTACAGCAAAACCAGGCGGCGGTCCACCAGATACAAAAAGCTGTGATATCATAGTTCCAGACGACTATTTAATTATACAGGATGCAGTAGATAATGCAGAGCCAGGAGACAATATATGTATAAAAGATGGTGCATACAAAGAACAAATAATAATCAACAAAGATCTAACATTAAAAGCTGCAGGTGAAGATTCCCCCACAATAGAACATCCAAGTTCTCCAGACAGCTTTACTATCCCAGAAAGTGGACCTACATGGGAACCAATAATCTTTGTATACGGAGGAACAGAAACTGGAGGTGAAATAAGTGGTTCTGATACTGTAGATGTAGATATCTATGATCTAAAAATAGACGGACTAGGACTACAGCCAGATGTAAGACGGAAGCCCGGTATATTCTATAGAAATGCTTCTGGAAAAATCTCAGACAACATAATTGAAAATATGGGTGTTGGGGGGAAAGAGACATTTGGAATATTAGCATATGGAGACTCCAATGTAACAATAAAAAACAACAAGATAAGCGATTATGAACGTGGTGGTATAGGAGCAAATGGAGATGGTGGAAAGCATCCCGGCCCAAATGTAGACATCATAAACAATACATTAAAAGGTCCTACTGGAATAGGTGAAGCTTGGGGTCCAAACGGAATACAGATCGGGTTTGGTGCAAAAGGAAAAGTAATAGACAACAAAGTATTAGACAATAGATACAGTGATGAAGATCCTGTAGCATCTGGAATACTAATATTTGAAAGTGACAACGTAGACATAAAAAATAATATAGTGGAAAAAGCAGATATTGCTCTATCGTGTGGAAGCTGGGGATGGCTTAGAAAAACAGCAAACAACAACAAATTCACAGGAAACCAAGCCAGAGAAACCGAATACGGAAACTTATTCGAAGCTGTAGCAGAACCCTATGACGGAGTTTTAACACAAAATAATCCAACAGTAAATAATAATAAAAGTGTTAGAAACACACTTAGAGGTGAAGACGATCCAAAAGGCCAGATAGGTATAGGTATAATAGCAGAGGATAATATAGAGAATGAATATAGTCCTGTTGCGGATAATAATAAAATCATTAATAATGATATAGAAAACTTTGAAACTAGGATTGAGGACGGGGGAAGTGACACCAAAATAGCACCCATGAAACCCTAACAACACTAATTCTAAAAGAGTATTATATTTAGTCTATTAATCTTTCTGTAATTTTAGAGAGAATCTATAATCATTGTTGACTATAATTATATATAGATTCAATACAACCTAGAAACCAAATATATACAAATGATTTAGGTTAGTTTTGGAATATTTTGATGGTGGAAAAGAGAAAAAAAATAAAAAATAAAAATATATAAAATCTACTTTAAATCCTTATTTTAAAACAAAAAAAAGAAGAATCGAAATCTAAAATCAGTATAGATATACAAATATAGGTAAATTTAAAATAAATTTTTAATAAAAAACATAAAACAAAACAATAAAATCCATATCATTATGTAAGAAAAATCAAATATCAATACTACCTATATTTTTTACACTAAAAGAAAATAAAATTTTTTTATATAGTGATCGAATATATTATTAGTTAATTTTTTGGTGTACCATATATGTATATTTGTTGTTTTTCTTCTAATTCTATATATATTCCATCTCCACATAGACCACCATCCTTTATTCTATAAAGACCAATATAAAAGGCCTTAGTTTACCGTTCTGATATTAATATATCTTTTATTTTATTATTGTATTTTTTATTTTGTTGTGTTTTGGCTGCTATATCCGGGGACACTCTGTTGTTCACTTATAGACTGAAGTTGTGTTATGTCTACTGCATTCCTAGCTTGTTTTGGTAGCTGTATATCTACAGGTTCATTAAAACCTGTCATTGTCGTCTCCATATATATCTGGCTTCTAATAGAAAAAGTTCCTATATCTGTATTGTCGTTGGTTTGGTTTTGGCTTATGTTTTGAGCTAGACTTGATAGATCTGATATACTAGTCATATTTATCTGGCTTTTAATTGGATAATAGTTTTTTTTAGAAATCCACTGCTTTATAGACATATCTTCAATCTGTAGGAATCCAGAATTGATCATTCCCCCTCCTGGTAGACCAGATACCCCAGACATCTGCTCTTGTAAATATCGTTGTAGTTGCTGTTGATCTAAAGTTATACCTAAGATATATGCTTCCTTACCATCTACAGTCTCATTCCCTAATAGTTCAACGTCCTCAGAAATATTCAAAAACATCTGCTGTTGCCGTAGCTGGTTCTGGTTCTCCCACATATTTTGAAACTGTGTTGGAATCCCCATCTTAATCCATCCATTACTATCTGTATTGTTGTTTGTTGTTAGGTTGGCTAGTTGTTCAGAATAAATATATACAGAGTTATTTACAAGATAATTAGTTGTCGTAATGTTTTGTTGTGTAGTATTTGTATTATTAGGTATATAGATTTGTTGTGTCATCTCTATCTTCATAGATCTAGTGGTCATATTGACTTTTCCGGATCCATATGCACTAGAAGATGTATTTACTTTTCCTGGTGTTTGGTTTCCTATGGTTTTGTTTGTCGTGTTAGATTGTACGTCCATATTCATGTTCATTGTCATGTTTAGTGAGTAGCTTGTTATGTTTTGTGTGGCTTGTATGGATTTGTTTCTTATTTCTTGAGGGGAAAGCTGTCCAGGTATAGGTGTTTGTGTATTACCGTCTCCGTTTCCTATACATCCAGTAAAACCTAAGATTAAAACTAAAAATATTGGTAATAAATATTTTTTAGACATATTTTTATAATGTGTGGGGTTGAAAATATATTTAGTGTTTTTGAAAAAATTATGTGTTTTTATATATAGGTGTTTATTATTTTAAGTTATGGCTTATGCAGTAGATGAGGTAACTAATGCTTTTGAGGTTACAAAAGATTTTTTATTACCTTTCGGTCTGTATAGGTGGTTTAAGCTCGCAGTTATAGCATTCTTTGTAGGGTCGGCTGGAATACAGACAAACTATTTTCCTTTCAATTCGTTTGGTGGTGGTACACCCAGTAATGGATTTGAAGGTCCAAGTATGGGTTTGCCTGGATTACCGGAGCTGACGATTATTTTATTGATTGTAGGAATCATAGTATTCCTGGCATTAATCTTTCTTTTGTTAAGTTCTATATTTGAGTTTATACTAGTTGAGTCGTTACGTAGTGGGGATGTAGAGATACGTAATTATTGGAGTAGGTATTGGAGAAAGGGAGTTCGGTTGTTCATATTTCAGTTTTTTATAGGTTTTATACCTGCAATAATTGCAGTCATAGCTGGTCTATCTGTATTGTTTCCTTTTCTATCCGGTGGTAGTCCCTTCATATCTATAGGACTATTACTCGTCTTGGTTCCAATATTTATAGTTATAGCAATTGTTTTTGGTGTTATTGGCGGATTTACCAATAGTTTTGTTGTTCCGACAATGATGTTGGAGGATTGTGGTGTCTTAGATGGTTGGGGTAGGTTCTATTCTACACTAAAAAGTGAATGGAAAGAATATCTTGTATACCTAATTCTTTCTTGGATACTGGGTCTTGTTGCAGGTATTCTTACAGGTATAGTGTTTTTGTTGTGTTTGGTTGTTTTGTTGATTCCTTTTGGAGTCTTGGGAGTTATAGGGTTTACATTGATGTTGGCAATAGAACCTTTAGGTATAGCTATACTAGCAATAGTTGTAGTACTTTTTATTTTGTCTGTGTTTGTTGTTTCTGCTTTTATCCAAGTCCCTGTACTCGTATATCTAAGGTATTATGCCCTGCTTGTATTGGGAGATACAGATAAACAACTAGACATAATACCAACACAGAGAAAATCTATAGAAGAATAGTTTATAATTTTGTTTTTGTTTATAGATCTTGTTGATGGATGTTAATTTAATGGTCTTATTATAATATAAAAATAGATAAAAATAAGAAATAGTTGTAGAGAGATCTCTTTTTGGATAGTTGGTATTTTTTGTTTCCTATGGGGGAATAAGGAAGGTAGGGTTTTGGTTTCTACCTTCTATTTGTTTTGTTTTTTATATATCAAAAAGTTTTCTGTATTTTTCTTTATAGATTATTTTTTTATATATAGTATTTGGTTTCTTACTTTTTCAAGGGCACATAGTAGAAATACGTCACTTCAACATTCTGTATATTTATTTGTTTTTAGGTGGTTTAATTTAGAAATCTGTATAGGTTATTTAGTTGTTGTTTGGTGTGTTTACTATTGTTATTTTTTTCTGTTGGGTTTGTTTTGGACAGTCTGTACCGTTATGTCTTTCTATTGTGTAGGTTCCTGTATAGTTTATTTGTGTATTGTTTGTTGTTTGTCGTGGTATGGGAAACCTAATATTTAGTCTATGTCTCTTTGTTTCCCCACCCCCTATAATGTTGTTTCTAGGGTTTTCAGTAAAAGTAGAAACTCGTCTTAGCTGGGGTAGATAAATACATGCATCATAGCTAGGAACATCAACAATACGAGACAATACAAAATCATTCCGTATAGTTATACTTCCAACCTCAATAGACCTTCTATCTATGGGTCTATCTATAGATGTATCATTATTTGAAATATATATTTGTTCTTTTAGGTCTAAGCTATATGTTGGTTGGCTACCAGAGATATCTGCAACTAACAGTATTCCGGAGACTAAAACTAAACCAATAATTAATATTTTTACTTGTTTAGAACTGATTTTGGTGTTTTTTTCACGTAGTAGATATCCAAGCCCTATAAATAAAACAGAAGAAAAGGCAAGAAATAGAAAAGTACCATTTTGTCCTATATTGAATCTAAAGATGGTATATCCTAGAAATATGATGTATGATGATCCTGATAGGATAAGACTTACATTGTCAAGTATGGATGTATCTGTATATATACCCACTATAAGAAAAAATAAAAATAAAAATAAAAGTAGTAGGGATTTTATTGTAGGAGAGAGATCCAATATTAGTTGTTGTCCAAAATATATTACTGCAACTATACCTAGAATTACGCCTAAACCATAGAGTATCGAAAATCTGTCAATTTTGAAATCCATATAAATAAAAACTAATACTTCCCAAGCTTTAAAGACATATCCCTAATAGGTAATATCTTTCTATACACAAATCGTTACATATTTTTTATCTTACCCTTCATTTACTGTCCCTCTTTACCTTCATCATTAACCCTGATCGCTTTACAGCGTAGAGTTAACGTCTATGTAGAGTTTATGTTTACCCTATTTTTAGGTAAAAAACGTTACATGAAAACCATATAGAAAATCATAACGTAAACCATAAGGTAAACCATACCCTAAATACACAGTGTTAGGTTTGGGTAAGCCACCATCTAGAGAAAGATACGACCTAGATACATCAAAACGGATAGATAAAGATCTACAAAAATACAAGAAATAAAAGTATATTGAAAATAGATCCAAGAGAAGAAAATCAAAATATACTAATAAAAGTTTAATATGGATTTATATAAAAAATATAAGATTTTAAATGTTTTA
>JAHENH010000171.1 GCA_018609935.1 Halobacteriales archaeon
TAGACAGTTTTTCTATAGCATCTGGCTGATCTCCAGCTGGATTAAATGGAGCGTCAACACGGAAAGGATTCCCCTCCGTTAAACTATCTGGATTCGAATCTTCTGATCCATCCATCCTCTATAAAAAATTAAGAGATACAACCACAATATATTTTTCCTAACTTTATTTATAATACATAAAAAATCAAAAAATATCTTATAATTAGAATCTAAGTTGTGTCTCTCCAGATAATTTATCCCTATTATGTGGTTTTTCAAGGTTAAGGTCAGGTCCAACAGCTATAATTTTTTTTGGATTAATGTCTGTATGAGTAGTATAATAATGTTCTTTTATATGACCCATATCTATAGTTTTTTTAAATTCAGATGTTTGATATAGATCACGTAGATATGGCCAAAGACTGTCATAGTCTATGATTCTTTTTTTATTACATTTAAAATGAGTATTATATACTTGGTCAAACCTAATAAGTGTAGGAAACAAACGGATATCAGCTAATGTTAATTTTTCTTCTATTAGATATCTTTGATTTTCTAATATATTATTCCAATAGCTAAGTGAATCAAATAGCTCATTTATAGCTTTTTCATATGCTTTTTGTGTATCAGCAAAACCGGCTTTATATACACCGTTGTTTATTGTATATATTTTTTCTATTACTCTATCAATTTGATCCCTAAGATGGCTAGGATAAAAATCAGCACCATTCTTTTTATAATCTTTGAATACATCTTCAACCATCTTCATTATTTCAATTGATTCATTATTAACTATTGTATCTGTTTTCTTATCCCAAAGTACAGGAACAGAAACACGCCCAGTATAATTGGGGTCAGCCTTCTTATATACCTCATATAGATAGTTGAAACCGTTAACAGTATCTGGAGTACATCCACTACGGTTAGGAGAAAACCTCCAACCATAATTTTCTCTATATGGATCTACAATATCCATGGAAAGAATTTCTTGTAGCCCACTAAGACGACGTACTAAAACAACTCCATGTGCCCATGGACAAGCCCTAGAAATATAAAGATGATATCTATCAGGTTCAGGCCTAAATTTAGCATCAACACTATCTTTTATCCATCCGTCAAACTTTGTTTTTTCTCGTTGAAATTCACCATCTTCGTCTGTATATTCTTTAATATCTTTCTTCCATTCGCCATCTATTAACATATTTTCCGTCTATAAATTAGATATTGTATCTATACATATATAAGAAAGATATATACTAATACCCAAGATTAAATATCCATATTTATCTGGTTTAATTAGTAATAATATATTCATACCGAGATCTGTAATATACTAGGTACTTGAATTTTTTATGGAATAAGATAAAATATATTATCTTATATTATTTTATATAAAAATTGACAAAAAATAAATAGAAACTCAATAAAAAATATATAGTATAACTAAACCATGTCAATATAACTAAAAATAAATAGAGTAGATTTAATCTATAGTTTTAAATATTATTACCTACTTTCTTCTGAGAAATATATAATTGAGTTAAAATAATGACTGACGTCGTTAGCCTCTTGCCTTCTGTGACTGAAATACTATATAAGATCGAGAAGGAACCGATCGGTGTTTCAGGTGAGTGCGATTTCCCTAGTGAAGCTAATAATAAACCGAGAATAACCAAATCTAAAATAAATACTGATAAAAGTAGTAAAGATATAAATAAACAAGTAGGGAACTTAAAAAAAGGAAAAAATAATTTATATGAAATAGATAGAGATCTATTGCAGTATTTAGACCCAGATGTTGTTATAACACAGGGTATTTGCGATGTATGTGCTGTAGATAAGGCTTTAATAAAAGAAGTTATATCAAACTTCGATCTTGGTACAGAAATAGTTACAGTTGATTCTCGTGCTATACATTCTATACTTGAAAATATTATTTTGATAGGTAAAAAAGTAGATAGAAAAGAAAGAGCTGAGAAATTAGTGAACAATCTAGAAAAAAGAATGAAAAAAATTAAAAATGAAGTAGAGAACAAAAAACAAAACCAGGTTAATGTAGTTGTATTAGATTGGATGGATCCTCCAATGGTTGCAGGACATTGGATGCCTGAATTGGTTACATATGCAGGAGGGAGGTATGGTTTAGTTGAATCTGGTGGATATTCTATACCTATAGACTGGAATAGGATATTAAATTATGATCCGGATATATTAATTGTATCTCCGTGTGGTTTTTCTATAGAAAAAATTATTTCTAATATTAGTGATCTAAAAAGAAAAAGTGATTGGAAGAATATATCTGCAGTTAAAAAAATCAAGTATATATTATAGACGGAAATCATTACCTCAACCGTCCTACTTATAGGATAATTAATTTTTTAGAAACTCTTAGAAAGATTGTAAATCCTGAAATATCTATAAATGAATCAAAGGAAACAGTACGAAATACAGCTAATATAGAAGCTGTTTAGAGTTTTATCTAGCACCTTCTTTGTACTTTAGGTCTTCTAGAGGGGTACCGAATTCCTGTTTTGGAAACTGTTGAGAATTTCTTATCTACTCTAATATTATCTTTGTATTCAAAGGATTGGTCTAAGAAGTTGATCTGGAGATACTACATATCCTGTTTTCACACTAGAGGATTATCCTAGTCACTAAGGTAAAACGTTTTTGAATATATTTTTAGTCGATATCTAGGTATAGTGGTTGTTTTTACATTATTTAGTTTGTATCTTAATTAAATAGTGAAAAAGTACATTTTTATATAAGATGAATATTTATCAAAAAGAGAATAAAAATGTTGGACATTATCCTTTTTTCTTTATGACGAACATTTATATGTAAATAGTGTACGAATTTTATTTGTGGAGTGTCGTTGTCGACGGGGCCCTGGCATGGAGGTGACAACTCCTGAAAACCATAGCCAACCCGTCCACGAAAGCATCTCGTTACACTCAAATTGGAGGCAGGCTAGGAACTGATGAAACCCTTACTCTCCTTAATTCCTAATAATATTTTAGCTATTAATGTAATATGGGTATCAAATAATATATTTAAATTATAGTAAAAACTTAAATATAAAAATTATCGATAAATGGACATTCTCTAGGGTAGACATTAATATGACGTAGACTTTCTAACTTTGCATATCCTTGAGTTGTTAGCCAGGCGGTTATGCTGGGTAAGGTTATCATCTTTCTCGTCTCTCTATATTGTTAGCAGTGTTCAAATAGGAATAACTTTCGTATCCGCACTCCTAGCACACAAACTGGTTGTCCTCACATATTGTGTTCTCAGACTTGCCGTGGTCTACACCAGGTCTGACTCATGTTGTAGCCATCCACATTCTAGATCTCAATGCTTTCTTTTTTCGCCTTTTATGTGATAAATTCTTGTAGCTAGTGGAAGTACTATAAGTAGACGCCACTCTAGCCGTTACATTGTGTATTCTTTTTGAATCTTCCATCCATACTATAGGGTTCTCAGATTCTGAAGTGAAGTCTATAATCGGAGCAGGCTGAGTGTTTTCGGTTTTGGATTTGAGGTAGCTCACACTATCTGTAAAGAAATATTAAGCTATAGAACTTGCCTAATTTAGATATATCAATATATAGTTTATAAAATAGATTTTTTAAATTCATTTACTATATAAAAAAGATACCTTTTATATGGGGCTAAATACCCTAAATCAAC
This sequence comes from Halobacteriales archaeon, assembly GCA_018609935.1. Next base: position 3,673 of record JAHENH010000171.1, read on the forward strand.
TTCTGGGTATTTACCCTATCTGGATCGTAGATATTAGTTGATGAATATATTTTTAACATTTTTATTTTTTAGATTAATAGTCTCTATATAAAAATAGATCTAATTAATATGAGGGTTGCTCTTGATTTTGAGGGTGTTTGTGCTTCAACTCATGAGGTTGCGTTACGAAATTCAGATATACTTAAACAGAAAAATTTTAGATCTTGGAATTTTATAACAGAGGAGGTGAAAAAGGAATTTATTACTACTGTAGAAGAGGTTTTAAAAGAAAATCCTATTGAGGTGTCTAAATGTGAGCCTAACTTAGAGAAATATATAAAGAAAATGAGGGAAAAACATACTGTGGAGATATTAACAGCCAGACAAAATTGTGATACAGAGATAAAGAAATGGTTTGAATTAAGGGATATAGAGATAGATGGATTTACTTCAACATCAAAACCAAAATATGAATATGATTTTGATGTGTATATAGATGATAATCCGAATCTAGTGGGTAAACTAGAGAGACTTTATCTACGTAATTGGAGCTGGAATAAACGTATTAAAACTGATGGTTCTACAAGGAGGATTAATTCACTAAAAACTCCAGCAAGTAATCTATAAATATTTAGACTATATTGTAAACATAGTTCTTTTTACTTTTAATTGAAATTTATATAAGTTCTATATATAGTATTTTTCGCTATATAGATAATTAATAATTTATTATTAAAATTTTTAGCTTTAATGTTGAAATGTTGTTTTTAGAAGGTTCTATGATATGTACGGTAATTGATTTTATTTATCATATTTTTTATGTTTTAAATATTTATCTTAAGTATTTTTAATTTGTTTTCAAGGGTTTTAACCATATATGAATTATAATTAGTTTTATGACTATTGAAACAGGCGATGAAGTCGAAATTGAATATATTGGAAGAATAAAAGATGGAGAAATATTCGATACTTCTCGTAAAACTATTGCAGAAGAGACCGGATTAATAGATAAATTTCCTGATGACAAAGATTTTTCACCTCTTAAAGTAAGGATTGGAGAAGAGCAAATAATAGAAGGACTAGAAGAAGGCCTGATTGGTCTAGAAAAAGGTGAAACCAGAAAAATTACTGTACCACCTGAGAAAGGATATGGTGAAGTAAGTGATAAAAAAATAGAAACATATGATATATCCGAATTTGAACGTATGTTACAAGGTCAAACCCCTAAAGAAGGTATGAGACTACAATCAGCAGAAGGAGAAATAGGTACAATAACAAAAGTTGATTCAAATGAAGTGAAAATAGATTTCAACCATGAACTCTCAGGAGAAACCATTGAATTTGAAATAGAAGTTAAAGATATAAATTAAAAACAATTTTAAATCTATAAATATCAAGGATAATTTAATAAACATAATGAATTGATAAAGTTAATTGGATATATTTCAAATTGACTAAAAATATCTCTTATTAAACTAATTAACCTGATATATAGATAATACTACAGAATGAATGTGGAGTTGGAAGCCTAGGACTTTAATTTTGAAAAATTTAGTTAAAAATTTATATTAATTAAGGAGAACCTCAAAATTTTTTTGAGATCAGATAATTATCTCTATAAAGAAAATTAATATCCCACCAATAATCTGTAACGTGACACCCACAATCAGTAAAGGTAATTTTCTTATATAGAAAAGTCTGTCAAGATAGTTATTTATAAATTCTTTAATTTCCTTTTTAGTCCCTATCTGTAGATCATTTTCTTTTTCTGTCATACCTATTATGTTATTAACCTTATCACTGTTGGTTTGTTTAGTTGAAGATATTTTTAGTTTAGTGATGTTCTCAGGTGTTTCAGTTCTTTCATTTAATATAGATAATAGTTCAGTAAAACCTGTTTCTTTTCTCCCAACTTCCCCTCTTTCAAATAGTTTATTTTTTCCTTTTTCTATTTTTCTTGACTTTTTTATTTTTTTAGAGAAAAATACAGAAAAAGTATCTATTGATATAAGTATAAACCCCCCTATTAAAAAAAGAAAAATCCCAATAATTGTTAATAAATCCATTATTTATATTAAGATATATAGATATAGAAATATTAAAATATATTTTTTATGTGTATAATTTTATTTTATGGTTTTTATGTAAAATTATCTTAGACAAGTTTTTACCTTCTTTTAATAGGTTTTATAAATTATGCTTAGTTTCTTGTTAAATACTTTTCATCCTCCTATTTTTTCTCTACTAATTTCTATTCCACTTGGTACTACTATAAATTCTTCATTTCTTTTCATAGCTATATCCCCTCCAATGTCATTTATAGCTTCTTTAAGTTCTTGTGTAAGTTTTTCTTGGTCTTTTTCCCAGTTGAAAGGATCTATAATTACGATGTCTCCATCATATATTAAATCCTTTATGTCCATTATATCTGTTTGGTTATTAGGTTCTGCTACATGTACAAGTATATTTTGGCTATTGTTTTCTTCTAGATGTTTATAGCTATTAGGATCTATTTCAACGTAGTCTCTCCCTCCTATTATTGGGCTACCGTTCTTTTGGTTTTTTGAAGTATTGAAAATTGCTGATATTCGTTCTAATATACCCATAAAATAGATAAATGGATTAAGTCATTTAATTTTTTGTCAGACAATAAATAAATTAACCTGGATTAACTATGTTGAGATAAAAGATGGAATTTCAGGTACTACAGCAGGATGAAGTACAGAGGGTTAGTGGTAGATAGTTTAATGGGAGGTAATAATATTGTTTTCTTATTTTGTTTTTATAGGATAGAAATAATATATAGCTATATAAGCCTTTGATGTTTTTGTTTATTGTATAATGGATAGTGAAAAATGGAATCGTGATAGTACTGTTAGGGTAAGTAATATCAAGGTTGTTGAATCGGAGGAGGGTGAGGATCCAGGCTGGTGGCTTGTTTCAAATGATGGTGATGAATTTCCTATATATATTGATCAACTCCACGATGTTCTTCATGCACTTCATGAATTACATGATAAGCAGCATCAACATTAAGTTAGGATAATTTATTGTTTTTGTTTGTTTTTGTGGGTTTTAAGGAGGATCGGTGGAGTGAGAGTATTGGGGAAAAAGTTTTTGTATGACGGTAGATCCACCGATATATAAAATAAAAATCTATGGTATATAAAACCTTTTATTACCATTAAATGTATCTAGGTAGGTTAAAGTTCAAATAACATACTAAACCGAAAAAACCAAAACTAAAAAAAGAAAAAACAGAAATCCAAATAAAACAAATGGAACAAAACTACATATACATACTAATACTAGACACAAACGAAGGAAAACATATACAAGAAGCATATAAAACCAGAAAAACAGCAGAAAAAGCAGCAAATGAGAAACAAAAACAACATCCAAAAACTAACTATAGAGTCAAACAAATACCAATATATTAAATTAATCTATAAAATACCTAATACATCTAATTTAAGATGAAAATATTATTTTAATTTAATATATAAGTTAAATAATGGGAACACCTCTATCTTTGATAGACAGTCCAGAAGAAGTTCCTGGTACCTCTATTGATCCTAACTTCAATAAAGGACCTGTTATAAAAAGCGAACATAAAAAAGAAGGAAAAAACTATGAATGTGGAAGCTGTGGTGAAATATTACTTAAAGATGTGGCTGATTCACAACTCAAAGGTAAAGCTGCAATAAAATGTCCTCAATGTAACAAATGGAATGAAACACCATAGTAAAATAAATCAAAATTATCAATAAATAAAAAATATTTTAAACAAAATTTAAATATCATCTAAGTTGTTTTTAGCATTTCTAACTTTTTTCTCTAAGGACATATCTGCATATTTTCCATAATCTTCTAATTCTTTTATCTTTTCTATATTATCCAATAGATCTATATCACTATCTAAGCTGTCTTTAATCTTTGATTCAACTTTTTTAAGTTCTTCCTCCGTTAATTGTCTTTTCTTACCATCTTTAGTTTTTATTATTACTTTTGGTGATTTCTCCTTAATAGATACCTGTATTTCTCTTGTATTATTAAATACTTTCTTAGTATGATCTATTAATAGAGCTTTAACTACTGTTTCTTTTAAGTTATCTCCTTTTTTAATTTCAGAACTATAGAGATATTCCCAATCCTTTTTGCTTGGTCTTTTAAAACTATGGGAACCACATCTTGGACAATCACCTAGAGGCCAAGGTGAACTATGTCTACCGGTATTTACCGGATATCTACACTTAGAACAGATAAATATAGTCATTAATACAAGTTATATTTTATACAATATATACTTATTTATTATATAAATAACTAAAGATCACTTCAAATTATATAAAAACAAAAATAAAAATCAAAATTCGATCCTGAAACTATAATGCCATAGATATTGTACAACGCTAATGAAAGAAGATCATTACTATAGACCCTATTAAGAAAAACTTCGAAGCTTGCTTCACCTCTATAGAGATAAATAACAAGCTATAATAATCTAAAAATATACAGTATAGTTATATGTAAAATATCCAAGTTTTTACACAGAATACAAGGTAAAGCCCAAAAATTCAATTTTGAGAAGATCTCAGTTAACATGATAGAATTCTTTTATATTTTTGAATATTTATTTTATTTTTTCTATTATAGATATTAGGTCTTCATCTGTAATTTCTTCACCTTTTTGTCCTAGTTTTTTTACATGTTCAACAGCTTTGGATAAATCTTTATCAGAAACATCTATATCATGGTTGTTTAGCTTAGCTTTAACACTTGATTTTCCAGTATGTTTTCCAAGAGTAAGCTCTCTCTCCCTACCAACTATTTCTGGTGGGTAAGGCTCATACATAGCCTCATCTTTCAATGTTCCATCTGTATGAATACCGCTTTCGTGTGTAAATGCATTCTCACCTACTACGGCCTTGTTAGGTGGTATAACTATCCCTGTAGTTTCTTCTACTACTTTAGATAATTTATAAAGCTTACTAAGCTCTAAACTTTTAACATCGTATAGATGCCAAATTGATACAGCAACTTCCTCAAGCGCTACATTTCCGGCTCTTTCACCTATACCATTGACCGTAGCATGGACTAAGTCCGCACCTGCAGCTATACTAGCTAGTGTATTGGTCATTGCAAGCCCTAAATCATCATGAGTATGTGTACTAGTAGGACCCAAATCTGACAACATAGAGATAGTCTTATATGTGTGTTCAGGTCCACTATAGCCAACAGTATCACAATAACAAATTCTGTCTGCCCCAGCCTCAAGAGACTGTTTCATTAGGCTTTTTAAAAATTTTGGGTCAGCCCTGCTCCCATCTTCTCCTAAAACTTCTACCCATAGACCATGATCCTTGGCATATTCAACAAGATCAATAGTTGTCTCTAAAATATTATTTCTATCCACACCAACTTTTTTTTCAATATGCTTATCACTAGAAGGCACAACGAGATTTATACCATCAACATTACAGTCTAAAGCAAGATCTATATCTCCTTTTACACCCCTCGTAAAGCTTGTTATTTTAGGTTCTAAGCCAAGACTTGATATTTTACTTATTGCTTTCCTTTCATTTTCACTGGTACAAGCACTACCTGCTTCAATAATATCCACTCCTGTTTCTTCAAGAATATTAACTATTCGTACTTTATCATTAACACTAAGAGATATACCAGGGGCTTGTTCACCATCTCTTAAGGTAGTATCAAGAAAACTAATCTCTCCTTTAGAGATACACCTATTTCCGTTTAATAAAACGATCACTCGCCATTAGACGATCACAAATCTAAATTCAATGTAAAATTATATAAACTTAATGAAAAAATTCAACGTAAATTAAACATTTCTTTTTGTCTTTCTAATTGGAGTAAATAGCGGTAGATCTACAACTAATACTCGAAAACATAATCTGAATAGAATTTCTAGTTATAACCGGAAAAATTTACTTAGTTATATCTAGTAATGCTATTCGTTCTAAGACTAATAGTTCTAGTTTATCTTTTCCAACAGTATCTAATTCTTTGTCTGTTATATTAAAGAAGTCCTTTACTCGTCCCCCGTATTCAATATTATTTTCCTTGACCTTTTTTTTAAGATCATTTCTTGCTTTTTTTGAGTTTTCTATTATGAACACTGCTTCACTCTTTGAGGGTTTTAAACCTATTTCGAGTGCCTTTTCTATCTGTCTAGTCCCTGCAGCATAAAGCATAATTTCCATAGAAAGCTCATCGGCTATTTGTTCATTTCTTTTAAATGAACGCTTTGCTTTCTTTATAGATTCTTTTAGATGTCTATGTGATATAATATAGCTAGGATCAAACCCTTGAATTATAGCGTTATTTTCTTTTTCTATAATATTTATTTCCTCTAAAAAATCATCTAAATTGCCTATATCTATTTTTGCTTCCAAGATATTCATATTAGAAATCTTCTATACTTTTTTGTCCACTCAACTTTTTTTCTTCTATTTTTTCTATATCTAGACCAACCTCTTTAAGAATATTTACAGCAACTTGAGGTCCCAGTATATCTTGGATGGTTTCTGGATCTATCTTCTTTAAATCCTGTTTGCTTTTTATCTTGTTATCATATAGTTTTCTAGCACGTACTCTACCAATTCCTCTAATAGAAATAAGATCTAACAAATCTTCTTTTACTCCATACGAAATCCTAAATCTTAGATTATTAATTTCGTCCACAAAAGATGAATCGATGAATGATGCTAAAGATTCTGCCGCCTGAAGTAACCATTCAGCATTATCTACCTTTCCTCTAATATCTCCAGGACCAACACCATATTTGGAAGTAATATCTTCCTCATCTTTTTCTTCTATCCAATCAAAAAGTAATGAAGCAGTTTTAAGAGAGGAAAGCCAATCTTCATCTTTAAACTTTAGCTCCACAAGTTTCTCTTTATTTTCTAATCCAAACTTTTTCATTTTTTCTTTTTCGCCTTTTCGAAGATATAATGGACGCATATCTGGGGTATGGCTTATAGTCTCTAAAAATGTCAAAGGTGTTACATCTATGTCTCCTTTATTTGCTTTTTCTAAGGTTTTTTCAATACGGGCACCAGTCATTGGATCAATATAAAATTTTGAAACTTGTTTTCCAATACCTGTAGCATTTAACCTATTCTTATGAACCTCTATCATATCAATACAATTAAGATACCTCAAAACTCTTTCAACTTCCATAGAAAGATCTTCGTCTTCTTGGTATGCATGAAAGGTCTCATCTAGTAGATCCATTAATTCTTTTTTAGATCTAGCAAATTCACTTGCTATAGACGACAAAATATGAGACCTTAACGGTTTTTTGCCAGCAAGCTTGGAAAAAGCAGGTTCAGGTTCACCTTCAATATATTTAAAATATAAATCCTCAACACTCTTTGGCCCCTCAACTAGTATAGCTTCACCATAGGGATCCAAACCAGGTCTTCCTGCTCTACCAAACATTTGATGTATCTCCAATACTGGAATATCCTTCATACCAACATCTGTATAACGTTGATGATCTCTAACTATCACTCTTCGAGCTGGTAAGTTAACTCCGGCAGCTAAAGTCGGAGTAGCAACAATAGCTTTTATATCTTGATTACGAAAGTTATCTTCGACTGTTGATCGATGAAAATTTTTTAGTCCCGCATGATGAAATGCTACACCTCCTTTTATACATTCTACAAGTTTTTCTCCAGTATCAGTATTAGACTCAGTTTGAACTTGTCTAGAAAGCTCAACCAAGTTATTTAGTTTTCTCTTAGCTATTCTCTTAGCTAGCGCTTCAGAGTTTCTTCTGGAATTAACAAAAACAAGACATTGACCTCCATCTTTTATAGATTGTTCTACTAGATCTTCTGTATCTCCCTGTATCCTTTTCTTATCCCCATCTTCAAACTCTATTACCTTACCATCAAAGATGCCTTTCTTTAAAGGTACAGGCCTCCAATTATTTTCGATTAATTCAGCATTAAGCCATCCAGCTATTTCTTCTGCATTCTTAATTGTTGCACTTAAACCTATAACCTGTAAATCAGGATTAAGACGACGTAGTTTTGCAATAACCATCTCTAGAGTAGGACCTCTTTCACCTGAATCAAGAAGATGTATCTCATCTATTATAATACAGTCGAGATTATTTATCCAAGATACATTATTTCGTATTAAAGAATCTACTTTCTCACTTGTTGAAACAATAATATCTTTAGACCCTAATTTTTCTTCTTTTTTATCATAATCACCAGTAGAGACATCTGTTTCAAAACCGGGTATGTTTTTAAAGTCATCGTATTTTTCCTTTGCAAGAGCACGTAATGGAACTATATATAATGAGTTCTTAGATGAAACCATAGCTAATTCCCCAATAAAGGTTTTCCCACTAGCAGTAGGAACAGCAGCAACTATGTTTTGACCATCCAAAACACCTTTTTTTACACTCTCTTTTTGAGGGGGATAAAGTTCATCTATTCCTTTTTGTCTATAATATCTTTTTAATTTCTCTGAAACATCTAAATCCTCTATTTTCATTATGACATAATATTTCTTTATCTATGTTAACTCTTTACAATCCACCGACATAGAATATATAGACAAAAATAAGGATAAAAATATTTAATAGTAGATTTTTCTATATCTAAACTATTTTATTTTAATAGGGTAACTTTGTGGATTCAGTGTGTCTTTAATATTCTATTTAGAGTAAAGAAATCATCAAAAAATCTTTCAAGTAAAATATATAAACATATTATATGCCGCATACTCTTGAGGTTAAATGTAACAATACCGATTGTGAACTTGATATGTTTGAACTACATTACACATATGAAATGCCAGATGATGTAGGTGTAAAAGACTTTGTTTGTCCATACTGTACTGAAACTGATTATCTAGAAGAAATAAAAGTTTAACATTTATTTGTAGTTTTATTTTTTTGGTATTTGCGTTAAGCTGTTTACTTCATCTGAACTAAAACGTATTAGAGGTTTAGATATATGGCGTCTAGCTGAAGGGGGTACCTCATACCATCCTTCTTTTATGTTCCTTTTTATATCTATATAGTCTTTTGAGCTAGCTTTGTCACCACATTTTTTACATCTATATCCTTGATTCTTTCCAGCACTTTCCATTTTTTTTCCACAGCTGCATTCTGGATTTACTAGTTTTTTAGTGTTTAGATCTTTTATATATATTTTTTCGATGTTTAATGTATTGTTTTTCACTCCTCCACATACCTTTATAGAATCTCCTTTTCTGAGTTTCTTAATTAGGTTTCTGAATTCTTTAGTAGGTTCAAATGCAGCACATTTTAATTTGTTTTCACTATCTTTTATTGAGAAAAACACATGTCCACCTTCTATTGTTTTTGGATCCTTATTTACTTTTCCAGAAACCTCATATGATCTATAATTTTTTATATTCTTTATATTTGATTTGATAAGATGGTAGTCTGTACCTTGATTAGTTCTAAATATATTTATACGATCGCATTCAGCTTCAATAGATGAATTTGCATTTAAAACCCCCGAATATGTTCCTCTTAAACCATAGACTACAGGACCATTAGTGTTAGGTATAGCAACTACATCTTTTCTAAAATAATCAATTGTGTCCCAAGTTTCAGGATATGTTTTATAATCCGCTTTAAAAAAGGATTCTGTGTTAACTTTCCTTTTTTCATTCCAATCATTATCTCTATATGCTATGAATTCATATGTCCAATCATTAAAAACTCTTGGAGCCCCTATAGCTGCTAGGGCACCAACTATCCCTCTCTCGTTTTTCCCTAAACTTTTTAGTTCAACATTGTTTTTTTCAGCTACTTTTCTAGCTTCATCCTTAGATTTAACATCCCTAACAGTCTCAAATGTGAAATTCTTTAAATATTGTGGTGGTGTGTCATCCTCTAAAAAAGCAACCCCTGGATTAGAATCCTCAAAAACTGCATATTTATTAATTAAATCAACTACAATATTTTTAACTCTTTCAGTATAATCTGTATCCACAATAAGACATAGACATGCATTACCTCTAGTTTTAAATGGAATATTAGGATTTAAACGAATTAATAGACGATCTTTAATTGAACTATATTCAGAAATTTTTTCTGCAATAATAGTTGCTAAATAAGTGGTACACATACCTTTATCCCTCGAATCCGTATCATCTAACCCAATTATCAATGACATATAAATAACATCAAATCTTTTTCTAATACCTGTATCTACTGTTTATTTAATCATAGTTACTGTATATAAAAACCAAAATCTTCCGGAATATTACTCTATATTTAGTTCCTTATAGTCATATATATCTGTATTTTTCTTTTTTTAGATTGGTGTTAAGTTAGATTCATCTATAGAAGTATTTCTTCTATCAGTTTTTAGTTTTATTATAAAATAACTAATATTAATTTTATAGGTATATAGGAAACTGATTTTTTTTTATAGGAAAGATAGGTTAGATTGATACGTCTGACGTGTGTTTTTTGAATTGTAGCTACTGGTTTAAATTAATGCATATAAAAGAGTTAAGGATAGAAGGGTTCAAGTCATTTAATTCTGCTAGAGTTTCTTTTTATGATGGTTTTATAGCTATTAGTGGACCTAATGGTAGTGGTAAAAGTAATTTAATAGATAGTATTCTTTTTGCTCTTGGTCTTGCACAAGCTAAGGGTATGAGGGCTGAAAGACTTCCTGAAATTTTACATGAGTCTAATGGAAAAAAAGTTAATGAAGCTATTGTAGAGGTTGTTTTAGATAATTCAGATGAAAAATTAAAAAGAGAAGAATTGAAACCATTGTGTGGGGAGATAGATAATATAGATGAGGTAGTAATTAAAAGGAGGTTGAAGAAAACTGATAAGGGATATAATTCATATTATTATTTGAATAATTCATCTATAAGACTTTCTGACCTGCATGATTTACTTTCTGGTATCGGTATTACCCCTGAAGGATATAATGTTGTAATGCAAGGTGATGTAACCCGTATTGTACAGACTTCTTCTACTAATAGAAGAAAGATTGTAGAGGAAGCAGCTGGCACTGCGGAATTTGATAATAAAAAAGAAAAAGCAAGAGAAGAATTGGAGAAAGTTCAAGATAGTGTTGAAGTTTTAGAGGTTCGATTAGATGAAAGGGAAGACCGTTTATCTATGTTAGAGGAAGATAGAAAAGAGGCTTTAGAGTATAAAAAACTTAAGCAAAAAAAAGAAAAAGAAGAAGATAAATTGAAATATGCTGAATATAATGAGATAAAAAAAGAGATAAAAGATGTTAAAGAAGAGATAAAAGAGGAAAGAAAAACTAAACAAAAATTAGTTGATAAGGTTGAAGAAAGAAAAAAGAAAGAAGAGGAACTAAAAGAAGAGTTAGAAAAAGTTGATAAGGAGATAACAGACAAGGGCGAGGAAGAGAAAGTTGATCTAAAACAAAGAATAGAAGAAATTAAAGGTGAAATAGATAGAAAAGTAAGAGAAATCGAGGATATAAGAGATTCATTACAGAAAGGGAAAAAAGAAAGAAGAAATAAGTTAGTTGAAGCTGATAAAAAAGGAGAAGAAATAGAAGATCTAGAAAATAGAATAAAAGAAAAAAAAGCTACAAAGTCTAGTATTAAATCAGAACTAAACAGAATAGAGGATAGTCTGGAGGAAATAGAAACAGAACTTGAAGAGGAGCATATTGAAACAAAGGAAAAATACAGAGAAATAAAAGACGAACTTCAAAACCTTAGAGATGAAAGAGCTGAACTTCAACGTGAAAAAGATAGAGTTCTAGATATCTCAAGGAGGAAAGACAAGGAGTTTAATGAAACTAAGAATAAATTAAATAAAATAGAGGAAAATATAAAAAATCTGAAAGAAAAGAGAAATACAACAGAAGATAATTTAAATCGATTAAAAAAAGAATTTGATAAACAACGAAAACAAAGATATGACCTCGAAGAATCTAAACAGAAATTAGAAAAGAAACAAAAGGATAAACAAAAGAAATTAAGAGAAATAAAGGAAGAACTTGCAGACCAAAAAACAAGCTATGGTAGAGCAGTTGGGACTATTCTTAATTCTGATATAGATGGAATACATGGTACTGTAGCAGATCTTGGAGACGTACCTGATAAATATTCTGTTGCTGTGGAAACTGCCGCATCGGGTAGGATGAATAATGTAGTTGTAGAAAATGATAGAGTAGGTCAAAAATGTATAGAATTTCTTAAAAACCAAAATGTAGGTAGAGCTACTTTCTTGCCTATTAATAAGATGGAAAAAAGAAAACTTGGATCATTACCATCTAACGAAGGTGTAATAGACTATGCATATAATCTAGCGGAATTCTCAGATGAATACGCGCCTATTTTTTCCTATGTTTTAGGAAATACACTGGTAGTAAAAAACATGGATATTGCAAGAGAAATGATGGGAGATCACCGATTGGTTACTCTTGAAGGAGAAATAGTCGAGAGAAGTGGTGCTATGAAGGGAGGATCCAAGAAAAATAATCGTTCTTTTTCTAAAAACCTAAGAGAGAGAAAAGAAAAATTAGAAAAACAGAAAAAAGAAATAGATAAAGATCTTAAGTCAGTTATTTCACAACTTAATGATATAGAAAAGAAAGCCAGTGAATCTGAACTAAACATAGAGAAAAAGGAGAAAAAACTAAAGGAAATGAAAGAACAAATAAAAGGATTGAAGTCTAAAAAATCTGAGCTTGAGGCTCAGAAAGAGGAACTGGAGAAAGAAAAAGAGAAAAATCTCAATAAAATGGAGGAAATTGAGGAAAAATTGGATAAAATATCTGATAAAATTAATAAAAAAGAAAAAAAAGAAACTGAATTACAAGAAAAACTTGAGGGAAAAATACAGGAATTAGAGGAATCTAGAGAGGAATTTAGAAGAAAGAAAGAAGATAAAAAAGAGATCATCCATAATATAGATTCTGATCTGGGTAAGTTGAAGATGGAAAAAGGTCATTGTAAAGAAAGGAAACAGGAACTTGAATTAAAAGCAGATAAAATAAAAAAGGAAAAAGAACAAAAAGAGCAGCGTATTGAAGAACTGAAAAATAAAATGAAGGATCTCGAGGATGAAAAAGAAAAGAAAACTGAGAAATTTACTGAAATAGATGAAGAATTAAAAGAATTAAAGAAAAAACGGGATAACATAAAGAAAAATCTAGAAGAGAAGAAGGAAAAAAGAAAAACCTTAGAAAGAAGAACTGACCGTTCAAAAAGTAGATTAACCTCTCTAAAAAAGGAACGTAGATCACTTAAAGAAGAAATAGAAAAAATCGAGGAAAAAATTGAAGATATAGAAGAAGTACAAGATAATTCCGAAAAAATAGAAAAAAAGATTGAAAAATTAGAAGAGAAGATGGATGAGTTAGAACCTGTTAATATGCGTGCTATAGAAGAATATAAGGAAGCAAAAAAAGTTAAGGAAGAACTAGAAAGCAGAAGAGAAGAACTTAAAGATGAGAAAAAAGAAATAGAAAACAGAATTGAGGAATATGAAAAAACAAAAATAGATATATTTATGGAAGCTTTCGAAGAAATAAACTCTCATTTTCAGGATATCTTCAGAAATCTTTCTGGAGGGGAAGGTAAACTTGTATTGGAAAACCCTGATAAACCATTTGAAGGGGGTATGACTATTAAAGCTAAACCTAGAAACAAACCAGTTGAAAGACTGGAGGCTATGAGTGGAGGTGAAAGGTCCTTGACAGCTCTATCGTTTATATTTGCACTCCAACGATATAATCCAGCTCCCTTCTATGCATTCGATGAAGTAGACATGTTCCTGGATGCTCCTAACGCTGAAAGAGTAGCTGACATGGTAGATCAGTTATCTGATAAAGCTCAATTTATTGTTGTTAGTCTTAGATCTCCGATGATAGAAAGATCGAATAGAACAATAGGGGTAACTATGCAAAAAGAAAATATCTCGACAATAACAGGTATTGAAGCTAGTAAACCCCAATAAAGAAATAAAATATTCTATTTAGACTATACGTATAAACTATACTTAACATCTGTATATGTCTGTATGTCTGACGTAATGTTTATTGATAGTTTATATTAATATAAATAAACAATTAGTAAAAGATATATAATTATGCTAAAACTGCAGGATGTAAAATATACTGTTTTTTTCTATTTTGTCTTTAAATTTCTTCAGATATCTAATAATAAATTATTTGTTTTTGGATTTTTATTTTCTAAAATAATTACTTGGAAAAGGAATATAGACATTAAATATTAATTATGGAGTCAGAACCTATTGATATTTTATTTGAACTAGCTAAAGATGGAGAAATTGATCCATGGGATGTTGATATAATCAAAGCTACAGATGTTTTTCTAGAGAGATTAGAAGAAAAAGATCTCATAAGATCTGGTAGAGCGTTTATGTATGCTAGTATTCTTCTACGTATGAAAAGTGAAGCTGTAATTGAAAACGGCAAAAAACAAGAAAATGGACAACATGAAACGGGAAGAATAGACAATAATAAAGAAAATATAGAGAAAAATAGTGAAAAAACCGGTATAGAAGCATTAGAAAAGGAGTTTGAGGATAGATTAAATAGTTATAGTGATAATGAAATATCTAGTAGTGATATAACTACATTGAATGATTTAATACAAGAAATTAAAGATAGAGAAAGTTCTTGGAAACAAAAAAGAGAATATAAAGGAGTTGAAACTAAGAAATCCTCTCATACTTCTTTACCATTTAGTATAGAAGAACCTGACCAAGCTAGACATGAAGAGGATATAGAGGATGTAATAGAAAAAGTGGAGAAGAGATTAAAAAAATTATTTATTGATAACTCCAATGTTACATTAGACAGTTTAGTTGAAGATAAAAATAAAAAAGTAACTATATATGTAAGTTTACTCTTTCTAGCTGCTAGAGGAAAAATACGACTTGAGCAAGATAGTTTATATGGAGAATTACTAATAAAAGATTTATCTCTATAGAATTCTATATTGAGTATAATCTATCTATTATATTTTAAGAAATATCAAGGATAATTTGGATTCAACGATATAGATTTTAAGTATTGTAGATTGATTTTATATTTCAAAGTTTAGGTTTTTGGATGGGAAAGGATAGGATAGTATAAGTTTAGTCGGGTTGATAGTGGTTTGTATAGGTCTATATAGCAGGATTATTAATTACTGGGTGTTGGTTTGAAAACTATAAAAAACCTATAAGGTAAAGATCTATTCTTTATTTTTTGTAAACCGAGAGAACGGCCAGACTTTGTTTGTAGCTATACAAAAAAGAATAGGGTAATCTCATTAATGTTTTAAGTTTTAGTAGTGTTGTCTGGTTGTTCTATCGTTTAGGTCAAAGAATAATTCATGTCCATTTGTCTAAAGAACTTTGTTTTGTAGCTGCTTCTATTCTTTCTAGAGCGTCTTCCACTCTGTTTTCAGAAAAATCATGTTTATTACATAAGAAATTTTTAGTTTTTTTGTGGTTGGGTTCTTTCCATTCTAGATTATATGAATCTGTAGTTTCAGGGAAAAGATATAGTTCTTTTATTTTTTCTATTTCTATATCTGTATCTGGTTTTTCTTTTTCTTTTATTATGTTAAGAGCTTTTTTTGGGCCTATACCTTCAACTCCTTCATTATAGTCGGTGCCTACTAGAATGGCAATTTCTATTAGCTGTTCTTGTGTTATTTCTAGGTTTTTTAGAGATTCTTTTAGGTTTATTATTTCAACTCCTTCTTCACCTCTGACTGCAACATTTTTTGCAAGTTTTGGAGCTCCGAAAAGAAGTGAATCATAATCTTGGGATCCTACATATTTGATAACTCCTTTTTTTGCCATATATGCTGCTTGAGCTTCACCTTCTGATAGAGCTTGTATATATGGAACACCTAATAGAGTTAAAAGTTCTTTTGATGATTCTACTATTGATGAATCTACATTAGCAGTTCTCTTTGCATATTTTAATGCTTCAGATTCGTTTCCTCTACGTTTGGCTTGTTCATATTTTTCTCTGGCTTTTTCTTTCCTTTCTTTTCTTTTTTTGACTGTTTTTTCTTTTAAACTAGGTGTTTCACCATCAAATATATAACATGGCTTAACACCCGATTCTATTAGTCTGGCATTTCTATAAAGTAATCCTGATAGATGTGATGTGACTCTTCCATTTGAGTCCATTAAAGGAGTGCCATCAGGCTGTCTTATGTTTGCTAAAAAACCATATAGTGCATTATATACGTCTATCGCTACTTTTTCTAGTTTTTCTAATTTTATCTTTTTTGTTCGGAAAAGATCCCCTATTTTAGCTCCCATCAATCTAATAAAAGTATTATTTAAATTAAAGTTGATTGTTAGTATTTTTTTGAGTTTGAAAAATCATATGTTGTGGTGGTGGAAAATTATAAGTAAATTAATAAAACAATACTTTTATAATGAGTTCTAGTGATGCAAGAAAAGTAATCAATCCAACAACAGAGGAAGAACTATCTGATTATAAGTATGATTCTTCGGAAGAAGTAGAAAATAAACTTAAAAAAGCAATAGATTGTTTCGAGGGAAAATCACTTTTGAGAAAAAATAAAGAAGTTCTAAAAAATGCCGGTGAAATATTGAGAAAGGAAAAAGAAAAATTAGCAAAAAAGGCAGCAAAAGAAGCAGGAAAACCTATAATAGAAGGGAAAAGAGAAATTGAAATATGTATTAATATATGTAAATATTATGGAAATAATAGAGATGAACTTCTTGAAAATGAAGAAATAGATAATGCATATATAAAATTTGAACCTATAGGTCCAGTATTAGGTATAGAGCCTTGGAACTATCCTTTTTATCAGGTCTTCCGTTTTGCTGTCCCAAATATAACAGTTGGGAATCCTGTGGTATTAAAGCATGATTTAAATGTTTTAGGTTGTGCAAAATTATGTGAGGAAGTATTTGAAAGAGGTGGGATACCAGAGGGAGGGTTTTGTAATTTAACTGTCGAAAATGAAAGAGTATCAAAAATTATAGAAAACAATAAGATTAGTATGGTGATGTTTACGGGTAGTACTAAAACAGGAGGTAAAGTTGCTGAAAAAGCTGGGAGTTCTATTAAAAAAACTATATTAGAACTGGGAGGAAGTGATCCTTTTATTGTCTTTCCAGATGTTGATATTAAAAAAACAGCTGAAATAGCTACTAGGTCCCGTATTATTACATCTGGTGAATCATGTATAGCTTCTAAGAGGTTTATGATACATGAGGAAATATATGAAGAATTTTTGTCACATCTAGAAAAAGAATTCAATTCGCTAAATATTGGAAATCCCCTTGATGAAAAAACAGATATAGGGCCTTTAATTAGAAAAGATGTATTAGATAGGCTGGATAGACAAGTAACCAAGAGTATTGATATGGGTGCCAAATTAATAACAGGTGGAAAACCATTAGATGGTAAGGGATTTTTTTACGAACCTACTATATTAACTAATATACCAGATAATTGTCCAGTATCAAAAGAGGAAACTTTTGGGCCCGTTGCTGCTGTATTTAAAATAGAAGATGAAAAGGAAGCAGTAAAGCAAGCTAATAATACACAGTTTGGTCTTGGATGTTCAATTTGGACAAAAGACAGAGAAAAAGCTGAAAAAATAGGGGGTAGAATAGATGTGGGTATGGTTGCAATAAATGATATAATTGCAGGATCTATAGGTTCTGAACCTAGACTACCGTTTGGAGGAACTAAAAAATCAGGTTATGGACGTGAACTTGGAAGACATGGATTACTCGAGCTTGTAAATAAAAAAGTTATATGGAAAAACTAAAATTGTTTAAACTATATTTATTTTTTATTTTACCCTCCTTAGATTATTTTTTAATAAAAAAGTAAATGAAAAAATCGTGGAAATAAATCTATCTTCAATACAATTTATTTTTTTCTTCTATTTGTTTATTTTTGTTTTTGTTAGAGAAGTTTATTAGTTTAAGACTCTTTTTTTTGTTAACTGAATCAAAATGGCACAGAAAGAAAAAGAAGAACTTAGAACTCCTATTGTAGGGGTTTTAGGTCATGTGGATCATGGAAAAACTAGTTTATTGGACAAGATTCGAGGTAGTGCAGTAGCTGAAGGAGAAGCTGGAGCAATAACACAACATATTGGTTCTACTGTAGTACCTTTAGATGTTATAGAGAATATCTGTGAAGATATAGCTCAAAATATAGAGATTCCAGGGCTTTTATTTATTGATACGCCAGGGCATCATGCTTTTACAACTTTAAGGTCTAGGGGAGGATCGCTAGCAGATCTAGCTATTTTAGTGGTTGATATTCGGGAAGGATTTCAACCTCAGACTAAAGAAGCGCTAAGGATTTTAAAGGAGTATGAAACTCCATTTGTCGTAGTAGCAAATAAAATTGATAAAATTGACGGATGGATATCTGAACGAGGTAATTTTTCGGAAAAAAATCAATCAGAAAGAGCTAAGAAAAATCTAAATAATAGTTTTTATTCTTTATTGGGTGAATTAAGTGATCAAGGATTTTCTGGGGATAGATATGATAAAGTAGATGATTTTACTAAAGAGATAGCTGTTGTTCCAACAAGTGCTGAAACTGGTGAAGGTATACCTGATCTTTTAGCTGTATTGATAGGTATTGCACAACGATTTCTAGAAAATGAATTAACATTACATGCAACAGGCCCTGGTATAGGAACTGTAATGGAGATAAAAGAAGAAAAAGGATTAGGCACAACAATAGATGTTCTTCTATATGATGGGGTGATACAGGTAGGTGATAAAATAGTAATAGGTGGTGAAGATCCTATTCAGACAGAAGTTAGAGCTCTTTTAAAACCGCCAGAACTTGGTGATATAAGGAAAGAAAAAGAATTTCAAAGAGTGGATAAATCCGTTGCAGCTGACGGAATAAAAATAGCAGCTCCAAGCCTGAATGATGTAAAAGCAGGAGCACCTCTTAGAGTAATATCCGATAATATAGAGGAAATTATAGAAGATATAAAAGATGAGATGGATGAAGTAGATGTAGAAACTGAAGAAGAAGGAATAGTAGTAAAAGCTGACACCATGGGTTCACTTGAAGCTTTAATTCGTATCTTAGATGCTCCAGTATCAAAAGCTGGGGAGGGAGATGTAACTAAAAGAGATATAGTTGAAGCTCAAACACAAGAAGGAAAATATAGATCAGTATTAGCATTTAATGTAAATATCTTGGATGATGCTAAAAAAGAAGCTGAAGAATCTCTAGTTCAAATATTTCAAAGCCAAGTTATATATGAACTAGTTGAGGAATACGAAGAATGGTCTGAAGGACTACAAAAGGAAAGGGTATCAAAAATGATGGATGCACTTGTATTTCCTGGAAAAGTAAAAATACTCCATGATCATGTTTTTAGGCAATCTAATCCCGCTGTAGTAGGAGTTGAAATATTAAACGGAAAACTAGAAAAAGGAGTTGAAATTGAAAAAAATGGAAAAAAAGTTGGTATAGTTAAAGGAATACAAAAAGAAGGCGAAGATATAGATTCAATAGAAAACGGAGAAAGAGCTTCTGTGGCTATAGATGGGCCTACTGTAGGTAGACAAATAAAAGAAGGAGATGAACTCTATGTAAAAGTACCAGAAAAACACGCTGAAGCACTTGAAAAAGAAGTATATGAAGTATTAGATGATAATGAAAAAGAGGCTCTAGATGAATATCTACAGCTTAAGAGAGAAGACGATATATTTTGGGGAAAATAATTTAATTAAGTATAATTTTATATAAAAAATCTGTCTAGGTTTTAATATAAATTCTATATAACCATTTACTATACTTATTAATCGATAAATATCGTTAATTTTCCATAGTTGATATAGTATTTGGTGAAATTTTTAAAATTATTCTATCTCCTTTTTCTTGGCTTCTATTAGGATATTCATCTACACCCATATATTTTTTAGCTAAATTATCAATATGTTCTACAGCATTTTTTTTTGTTGTTTCTATTACTTTTCCTCTAATAGATAGATGTCTATATGGATCATCAGGATCCATTATTGACACTCCTACTTTCTTATTATTTCTTACATTTTTTTCTTTTAACCTCCCTTCAACAGTGTTTACCAGTAAATTTTTACCATCAAAATCTATCCACACAGGTGTTACGTGAGGAAAACCATCAGAATCGATAGTAGTGAAGCTAGCAAAAGATTTCTTCTCAAATAAATCTTTAAAATCCTCTGGTATTTCAGCCATACACCTATTTTATGTTTTTATGTTAAATAATCCTATTCTTCTAAAAGGCTCTATATCTACTAAAACATATAAAATATTACCTAAACTTCGATATATATTTTACCAAAAATATGAGGTTATTTTAATATTTGGAGGTTGAATCTGTTTCAATGTTAAAAAAGTACGGTTACTAAATATATGTAAAATTATTATAGGTGTCAATATATTTGGTTATTAGAAAAATTCAAACAAGTAAAGAGGAAGTAATCAACCTGGTTGCTGCATGGCTAAGTCTTTCCCTAGCTGTTGCACTTCTCTTTTCCAGATCTTTTTTTAGATTAAATATTTTTCTAGAATTATTACTTGTCTCTTTTATTACAGCTGGAAGTGGTTTTTTGTTTCATGAACTTTCTCATAAGTTTGTAGCCCAAAGATATGGTTGTTGGGCTGAGTTTAGAGCAAATTATCAGATGCTTGTATTAGCCATCGTCAGTGGAGCTGCAGGATTTTTATTTGCAGCTCCTGGAGCAGTAGAGATAAGGGGTAATGTGACTTTGAGAAACTCAGGAATTATAGCTATTGCTGGACCGTTAATGAATTTATTTCTATATTTTTTATTTTTATTCATATCTTTTTTTAATTCAAACACAATAACTAATTTTGGGATTTTTATAAATTCTTTTCTAGCAGCATTTAATATGTTACCATTCGGACCTCTAGATGGAAAAAAAGTTCTTAACTGGAATAAGGTTGTTTTCACTATTATATTTATCTTTAGTATACTTACTGCTATCCATTCTTTTATATTTTTATAATAGAGTATATATATTTCGTACTTTATGAAGACAAAGGTCTGACTAAGATTTATTTATAGACATATTTTTTTGAGTTATGATTACAATGTTATATTTTATAAAAAAATGTCTCAGGTTTATAGAAAATAAGTAGATACCCAATGAAAAAAGAAAAATCTGAAACTGAAAATGAATATGAATGTGGAAAATATCTCTATTATATAACAAAAATAGGGGAAAGCATACAAGTATTTTGTTATACTGATCCAAATAAATAAACTATATTATTAAAACTATAAATAAGGGTTTAACTATAAGGTACCATCTAAAATAAAAAAGATACCAATCTTATCTGATAAATTATTATTTTTTTACATAAATGAATCAAAGTTTTGCTGTCTATGACCTTTTACAGCGTTTCCATATGTCCATCCTAGTTCTTTAAGTATAGGTTCTATCGGTTCTCTCAAAATTTTATCTTCCATTTTTTTGTAATCTATATCAAAATTTTCTAAAGTTTCTATATTTTTAACTGAAACAGCATCAACTGGATCGCCATTCTCTGCTGTATCTGTTTTATATATCTTCGGAAGCCCATTTTTAACCCCTTTTACATAAAACAACATTGGTTTATCACCCGTAGTAATGTTTTCTTCTTCTATTACTTGATTAATATATTTAGCACCTCTTTTTGCAGGTGATGCACTTCTGTTTTCAGTTCCATACTTATCTGGTGGTTTAGAAAGACCCTCTCTAATACCTATTTCCTCAAGATCTACTTCCCCATTTTTTATTTTTTCTGAATAATTTTCTATTAGATCATAGACGTTATCTTTAGCTTTTTCTATTGGGTTAGTTAGAATTATTTCTAAAACTTGTCTTTGGAGTTTTTCAGATAGATCTGCGGTATCTGACCTTGTAGCTTCAAATCCTGTAATACTTATTTCTTTTCCGTTTTCATCTAGGAAACCTTTGTCTTCTTTCCAAGATATATATTCAGCATATCTTTTTTTAGTTTCACTTAATATAAAAAATCTTTCAGCTACTTTTTCTAGCTCTACTTCAAACCTGTGCTCATCCATACCAAATTCCTCTTCAGCATATTTATCATAATATTTATTGTTTATTTCTTCTAGGATTTTTTTAGATACATCTACACTTTCATTAACTGAAGCTTCGGGTATTGATGTTTGACAGCTGTCTGTATCACCGGAAACTAAGTATGCTTCATATCCCTTGTTTTTAAGTTCATCTACAAATTTATCTGCTGTCTCTTCTATTACTTTTCTACCAACTAATGTAACGGATTCGGCAAGTCTCCAGTCAAATAGTCTAAACGCAGTATTTTGTGTAGAAAATCCGAAAACTCCATATGTAGATTGTCCAATCCATTGGAACTTTCCATTTCTGCCAGCTATAAGATTATGGTTATCTTTTACAGTTACACAATATACTCCGTTTTCAGGTTCTGATTTTACAACGTCTTTCTTTGGATTTACTCTATTTATGTTATCCGAAGCTTCTATCTTCCAAAAACCATTTTCCCATTTATAGGCAGGGTTTAGTCCAGTATGGACACATAATTTTAAGAGATCATCTCTAAATCTATCACTCACTGTTTTGTATTCAACATTAGAAATCTTTTTATTATTTGTTAATATCTTAAGTAGTAATTCCTTTTGCTCTTGGTTTAAACTCCATACAAATCTAGGTATTTTTTTAGTTTCATTGTTACTTCCACATAGTCTATCTAATATCTTTGTAAAAACACCTGAATATAATATATATCCTTTATCATTTTTATAATATCTAACTCCTAAACTGTCTAATAGTTCCTTAGTATTTTTTTGGTCTATTGAAATTATTTCCATTCTGTCTTGTTTTTGTAATGTAATACCAGAACTATTTTTAGCATCTTTAGACAGTTTATTTTTTGGTTTAGTTATTATATCTCCATTTAGATATAAGCCGAAAAATTCTATAAGGACGTTACAATCAACATCTTTTTTTATTAATCCGTCCTCATTTCCGTCATATATATAGACATCACTGCTATTTTTGTCTAATATATTTTTATTTTTCTCATATTTTTCCCCATCTAAAACAATACCTTCTCTATTAGATATATTTTCTTTTTTATTATCTATGTCTATATTATATGTTTCTAGATTATTTTCTTTAGGTTGAATAAATACCTTATATTCATCTTTTTTCAACCATTTTGTTAAATCAATTTTTTTCTTTTTTTCTCCTTTACTGTTCCAGTTATTTGGAAGTTGATACTCTATATCATTTTTTAGATTACCAGCTTCTGTAAATGAATAGCTATTATTTTTTTGGTTTCTCTTTTCTTCTTTAGCTAAAACCTTATGGTTTGGTGTAATATTAAAGTCTATTTTTTCTGTTTCTATATCCAGTATTTCACCACTATATTCTGGATATCTCCATACATCTGTTATATTTTTTTCTTCAACAGTTAATGTATCTGGATCCAGTGAATAAACAGTGTCACCTTCTTTTAGTTCCTTTATATTTTTAACACCATTTGGAGTGAGAGCCTCTGTGTCAGGAGTGAAACAGTTAGTAACTCTTTTTACTGCCTCATACTTGGTTCCTGTAAATTGATATTTAAGATCTATTAGTTCAGTTATTGCTTCCCTAGCAAAACCAGTTTTAACTTCAGGTTTCAAATAATAGAATTTTTCATATTTAGGTTTATCTGCCCAAACAGTCTGATTACCTCGTTCTGTTTCTAGAATAATAGACTTATACTCTCCATTTTTATATTTATCTCTTTTTTCACCTTTTTGGATATATTTAATCGGTCTATTGTCTACATATCCCCAAAGGCAGTCTTCCTCAGAGTACTTTGAATTTTCTAGATTTTCTTTTGTACCAATCGCTGTTTCAGGTGATAAATTTAGGCTCCACATTGTGTATGGATATAAAGATTTCAAGTCAGGATATGTAACATTTTTATGTACTCCACCCTCTGGATCGAAAACATGAGCACCATAATACCAAGACCTATCTGGCTTTGAAGATGACGGAAGTTTTATATCTTGCTCTTTAGCTTTTCTTAAGAAAAATGAATCGATTATATTTCTATTGAAGTGAACATCTGTATGTAAACCACCTGTTACATCACGTATATTTTCATATACATCTAATACACCTACTTTATCGTTTATTTCCTGTACTGCTATAACATCCCGTATATTATACTTAATAAATTCTATAGGCTTGTATTCTCTAAGGTCATCTATAGAAAGTGTATGCTGTAATTTTTCAGATACGCCCTCTTTTTGAGCTACATACTCTAGGGAATAAGATTTAAGATCGCCATATTGAAGTTTTTTATATCCTTTTAAAATATCAAACGGAACGGTTCTCTGCATATATACATCAATCATCCTTTCAGGTTCATCATCATCTATCCTAGAACCATTTTCCCTTGTCCATAATTCTATATTTTCTATATTAAGCTCATGACACCGATTTATAAGATAAGGTATATCAAATCCGTCACTATTCCACCCGGAAATTAAATCAAAGTTCTTCTCAGAAATAAAACGGTTAAGTTTTTCTAATAATTCTTTTTCATTATCTGTAATTATTTCTATCTTAACCAAGTCTTTTCTGTCAAAAAAATCTTTAATCTTTTTTTCTTCTTTTTCTGCCCAGTTTTCATGTTTAAGAATAAACGCTTTATACTTTAACTTATAACTATCTTGTATAGTGATTATTGTTACTGGATTATTTGCTTCTACTATATCAGGGAATCCTTCATTGTCTGTTTCAACCTCAATATCTATATAGCAAATTCTGGGTTTTACATTAAAATCTATATCACTTTCATCTGGGGAACTAAGTTTCCTGTGATCTATTTCATCAGGTATTTCACCATCTTCTTTTGGTATATATAGATGAGTAAGAATATCTTTCGATATAAGAAA
This sequence comes from Halobacteriales archaeon, assembly GCA_018609935.1. The sequence goes on from JAHENH010000171.1 coordinate 28,621, forward strand.
TCTAAGATAAAACAAAACATCTGCCTCAAAAGTTTCTGAAAAATTAGATCTTATGTCTGGAACATGTCTTGGCAGCTCACAGGTTATCTTAACAAGTTCTGTATCTTTAAGGGACTTATATCCTGTCTCAACACTAAGGATTCTAGAATCATTTATATCACTTCTTTTCATCTCCCATTCTCCTTTAGGAACATAAAAGAAAGGTCTAAAATCTGTTACTTTTATTTCTCTATAGCTATTTTGTTTATTCCTTCCTTTAATATATATAACAGGCATTTTTTCAGATTCATCGCCACTCCATTTTTCTTCCTTATAATAACAATTATTAATCCGTATTAATTCACGTTGGTTGTTTTTCATATATCTCTTTTTCTTCTATTATTTCTATAGACCAATAATGAAAAAGTTCTTTCTAATATAATATCTATATCTTAAAAATATATTCCAAAATATTTATTATATTATTGAGATCAGGTTTAAATAATGGATAATGAAGAGATACCTAAGGGAAAACTATATCAGATAATAGACAATCCAAATTGGAAAAAAATATGGAGTATAGATAAAGCTATAGAAGTCTTTTCCGAACTTAAAAAATATTATAGAGAAAAAACAAAAGAAAAAATAACTAATAGGCAAATCACTATTGCTGCCATAAAGGGTGTTAAGCTAAGAATAGAGGAAATACAATCCAAAAAGGATCTAAGATCAAAAAGACACTATGACAGATGGCTGAAAAGAAAAAAATTAGAAAGACACAATATAGTTAAAAAAAGATATCCTGATAGTGATCATTGGAAAATGACTTGTGTGGAGAAATATAGACCATCATATGTTCCTTGCGGCTTTAACGAGACTACAAGAAATCTAGATAAATGGATTGAATGTCCTGAATGCGGTACATATCCCATTGAACTAAGATCATATAAAACCTAAAAACTGTATTAATCTTATACAGAATTAAAAAACAATTGATAACAAAAATATAGTTTATAATATAGTTATTATAACGCCTAATATTAAAAGAATGCTTCCTATAAACTTCCTTAGTATCTTCTTTTCTTTAAAGAAAAAACCTCCAGCTATTACAGAAATCAAAACTTGTATTTGAAGAACAGATATGACCTTAGAAGCTTTAGCTAAAGAAAAACCTATGAAGATAAAATATGTAGCGAGTGCTGCCATACCCCCTATTGATATATAGGTTAATGGTCTTTTTTTGAAAGGTTTATATAATGATTTTATCTCATATTGACTATATCTAAGATATATATTGAAGTTTAAAGCCATAATAAAGAGTATTAGAAACGTATATACACCTGGATCTATTCTTTGTGTTGCATATCTATCTGCTATAGATGCAAAACTATAGACAAAAGCAGATAAAACAGCTAATTTAGGTGATATACTACTTATAAAGTTTTTAATAGGTTCCATCCATCCTCTACCTTCTCTTAGTAATATAATATAACTTCCAAGCGTTACAAATAGTGCTCCAAGAGCTATATTTACAGTTATCGATTCTCCAAGAAAGAGGAAAGAATTAAAAACCACAAATATTGGTGTTAATCTAGTTAAAGGTATAACAGATGAGAGCTCCCCTTGTTTTATAGCTTTATTATATAAAAGTATACCAACTGTATTTGCTATACCTGATAATATTAAAACTATCCATACAACAGAAATAGAAATGAGGTTTGTATTTAAAACAAAATAAATAAATAAGGGAAAATAGAAGATAGTTGCTGAAAAAGTATATAGAACTGTAAAATCTAAAGATGACTCTTCTTTCATTATGTCCTTACTTACTATATTTAGAAAAGACCATAATAGAGCGGAACCCAATGTAACGAAGACCCATATCATGTCTTAAAACCTATAGTGAAAACAATGTAAAAAAGAAATATCGGAGATAGAAGAAATATATCCATATTAACAAGTCTATTCCTCCCCTCTAAAACAAGAGAGTGTACTATATATATTAAGATACTTATTTTCTGTCTTTTTTTGGTTTTAATTTCAAGTATCTACATTTATTTTCTCTTGGATCAAAGCATTCAGGACATTTATCATTTCTTTCAACTATTATATCTAATCTATTAGATACAGTTTCGTCTATTACTGACTGAAGCTGTTTTGATTCTTCTTGAAAATTTTCTATTTCTAAAACATTAACTAAAAAATATTCTATTGTACAATATGTTTCAAGTGCTTTCATAGCTTCAGACAATCCTTCATCAGTTAGTTCAACTCCTTTATATTTTTCATGTGTTACAAGACCCCTTTTCTCCAAGATGCCAATTCTCTCATTTACCGTAGCTGGAGCAACATCTAGTCTTTCGGCTATAGTACCAGTTGACGCAGGCCCATTTTCTATTTTTTGGGCCAAATATATCTCTTTTAGATACTGACTGTCTACTTCCATTCTTTATTATTCAATAGGTGTTTGACTTCTCTCACTCCTTCAGCTTCTTCTTTTTTAATTTTTTCTAATATATTAATTAATCTTGCTTTTTTTATACTAAATTCTATATCACTTTCTTTTATGGCTTCTATTAGATCACTATAAAAGTTATAAGCTGATCTTTCCCCATCTAGTTGATCATACAATAATTCCTCAAAATTTTCCGGTTTTGTATTACTATATTTATTTTCTACCATTTTTTCTATTTCACTTGGTGACACAGTACTAGCGTTTAATTCATCTATTAAATCCTCTAAGTTTTCCCTATGTTGAGCCGACTCAGATTGTGCTTCTTTTAACAGTTCCTCTAGTTCATCATCTACTTTATCATTTTCACCCGAAATAGATTTATAGTGTTGATAGCTTCTTGCCTCAACTATTTCTTCAAGTACAACACCTATCTGTAGTAGCCTTACCAGTTGACGTTCAGATGAAATGATCTTTTGAATATTCATGTTGGATCCAGTTGTTCCTTGATACATTTTGTAAACTTGTAGATGACATAATATACTAACTATTAGTTTCTAGAGTTTAAATTATTTTATTAATAATCGGTTAGGTTTTTTCTGTGAATATCTGTTTAATCTATGTTTGAGATTGCTTTTTTTATATCGTTTAGATCTTTCTTATCTAGTTTTAATGTGAATGGATTATCTCCGCCTGATACTAAAAATCCTTTATCATTATACTCAGATATAGTAAATAAAATATTGTTTATATTGATTTTTTCTAGGTTTAGTTTTTCTCCGGTAAAATACACTTTAGGCTTATCTTTTTTATTTATTATACATAAAATAATATCACCATTAATTATTTTTTTATACATTTTTTCACTGAACCCGACATCTCCTATTATTTGTTGAGCTTCTATGTATCCATTTAAGTATCCGATTAATACATCAACACTCATCTTATTTTCATTTTTAATCTTTCATACCTATATAAAGGCATCTATACTATACTATTTTTTGAATCTAAAAAGTCATATTTTTGGATGATGAATTCTTTTTATAGATGAAGAGTATCATCAAATAAATATACGGTGTTAGATTAATGACAAATAACTTAACTGAGATAAATGTGGTTGGTAAGGATAAAACAGGACTTATAGCCCAGATTACTTCATTGTTATTCGAACGGGGTATTAATATTGAAGATTTGGATCAAGCGGTACGAGATGGAGTGTTTCGTATGACGATGCATGTTGATACAAGTGAAATGGTATGTACTAAAGAAACTCTAAGAGAGGCTTTATATGATCTTGGTGAAGAACTAAATGTTGATATACGTGTCCGATTTCCGGATGATAAAGAGATAAAAGGGATTGCGGTATTAGTAACAAAAGAACAGCATTGTCTGAAAAAATTATTAGAAATTCAGTCAGAAGGTAATCTAGAAGCTGAAATAAGGGTTATAATAGGTAATTATGATGATCTAGAACATATTGCTGAAGCATATGGAATACCGTTTTTTGATATAGGAGGTGATAACGGACAGCCAGATGAAGATAAACTATTGGATGTCTTGGAAGAATATAATATTGATTTAGTAATTTTAGCTAGATATATGCGTATTCTAAGCCCTGATATTGTGTTTAGATACGAGGGAAGAATCATAAATATACATCCTAGCTTACTTCCTTCATTCCCTGGAGCACAAGCATATAGACAAGCTATAGAGGAAGGAGTTCGAATAACTGGAGTAACGGCTCACTATGTTACAACAGATCTAGATCAGGGGCCTATAATAACTCAAAGAGCATTTAATGTACCCGATGAAGCTAGTCCAGAAACCCTAAAAGAAAAAGGGAAACCATTAGAATCTAAAGCACTCTTAGAGGCTATTAGAATTCATCTAAATGATGATATAACAATACATCGAGGGAGAACTGAACTTCGAGATGGTGAAAATAAATATCAACTTGGAATGCCTGAAAAAATAAATAAACAAATAGTATCAAAATCTATAGACGATTAATATATCTAATCTAATCTCTTAAACTTCTACTAGTGTAAAAAATATCAAATATTTCTTTTGGCTAAAAAATACTAAAATACTATCCATTTTATAGAGAAGTTTTTATTATAAAGAAAAACCAATATGTTTTTCTGTTTCTCTTATTATTTTTTTAGTTAATTGATTTTTTAATTTTCCTTTTTTATTCATTGCTTTTCTTTCTTTAAACTTTCCTATTATCCATGGATATACATACATTGGAGTATCTATTTTTCCTTTAATTAGATCTGAAGTTTTAATCTTTATTGAAATAGATTTTCTAGTTTTCATTATTGCGGCTCCTATATATCTAGGATCTTCTTTAGATGGGTTTTTCCCTAAAACTACATACAGCCTTTTTGGTTCATGGTCTATTATATCTGATGCAATAACCAAGGAACCTTTTGTATATGACATACCTAGTTAATTGGCATTACTATTACTGGAACATTAGAAAGTCTAACAACTCTTGAAGTAATATTTGTTGTAAGATATTTTTCGATTCCTTGATATCTATGTGTCCCCATAATTATTAAATCGATGTTATTTTTCTCAGTATAGTTTAATATTTCTTTATGTATAGTTCCTTCTCTAATCTCAGTTTTTACGTCTATTTTCTGAGATTTGGTTATTTTTTTTATATCTTCTAATATTTTTTCCCCTTCTTTTTTAAGTCCTTTTATTAATTCATTAGCTTTGAATTCACCATAAACAGGTCTTGCGACATAAATAATATGTATAGTTGAATTAAATTTTTTACCTATATCTAAAGCATCCTTAATTATATTATTAAGTTCCTCACTTCCATCTGTAGGAACAAGAATATTCTGGTACATTATCTTAATACTATTATAAATTTAGTCTGGGATATTTAAGATTGTTCTTAAACAAAAATACTAAGATATATCTAGGATTAAAACCAAAAAATATTTTAATTGATTTTAAAAAGAAATAGAGATAAAATTAATATCATACTATATAATATGGTCTATACTTTATAGTCTTAAACCCTACAGATAGACTAATATAGGCTATATAAGAGTTGAGGTAAAATAAGGAAACTGTTAATTATAACCTAAAATTATAACTAAATCATGGTTAGATAGTTCCATCCAAAAAATGAAAGACACATTACAGATTGAATTGGATCCAGTTAATATATATAGGGCTATAGATGGAGATGTATTAGTTGAAAGTCAATACAACAATAGAGGATGGAATTCCTACATTGCTGGAGCACCTATTGATAGTTTTAGATATAAGAGAAAAGAAAATAGGGATGGGTTTAAAGATTTTAATGATTGGTTGAAATCGTTTTATAGTTTATATTCTGATAAGGAACATATAATGTTTGGATATATTGGTTATGATATGTCAAAAGAAATCGAAGACATAGAAAACCAAACATTACGTGACTATGAACTTCCAGATATAGCATTTAATGTATATGATACATATTTAGAAGTTACAGATAAAGAAGTTTTAATCACCGCTCCAAGCCATAGGTACCAAAATGAAACTCCAGAAAATCGAATAGAAAACCTAAAAGACAAAATTAAAAAATATGAGTTTGAAGATAAATATGGGAAGATTGAAACTTCGGATATAAGTTCGAATTTCACTTGTAAGGAATACAAAAAAGCTGTAAAAAAAGTTAAAAAATATATACAGGACGGAGATACATTTCAAGTAAATATTTCTCAAAGGTTAAAATTTAAATCTAGTACTGATCCTTTAGATATATATGTTAAATTAAGAAATACTAATCCTGCTCCATATATGGGTATTTTAGACTATAATGATTATTCTATAATATCTTCTAGTCCAGAGCTATTAATAAAAAAACAAGGTAAAACTCTCATTAGTCGCCCAATAGCTGGGACACGGCCTAGGGGAAAAACCAAAAAACAAGAAAAGAAATTTCGTTCAGAACTTAAGAATAGTAAAAAGGAAATGGCTGAACATTCTATACTTGTAGATTTAATACGTAATGATCTTGGTAAAATATCAAAATACGGCAGTATAGAAGTTAAATCGTTTGCAGAGGTTGAAAAATATTCGGAGGTTCAACATCTAGAGTCTTTAATTTCTGGAAAAAAAAGAGACAAAGTAGATACAGTAGATATTATAAAGTCTATATTCCCTGGGGGTACAGTTACAGGCGCCCCTAAGCCTCGTACTTTACAGATAATAGAAGAAATAGAACCTACTGAGAGAGGCCCATATACCGGAGCTATGGGTTTCATAAAACCAAATGGAGATTTTATTTTAAATATATTGATACGTAGTATATTTAGAGACCTAGATAAATTTTATATACAGGTAGGGGGAGGTATAGTTCATGATTCTAATCCTAAAAATGAATATGAAGAAACGTTAAATAAAGCTAAGGGAATGTTAAATGCTCTATGATAACTGTTATAGATAATTATGATTCATTTGTATATAATATAGAACAGTATATTGGAGAGTTCTATGAAGTTGAAGTGGATAGATACAATTCAGTTCCAGAAAGTGATGGTATAGTTTTTTCCCCTGGTCCAGGAAAACCTAGAGATTTTCCAATAATGAACAAGGTATTGAAAGAAAAACAAGTACCTATATTAGGTATCTGTCTTGGACATCAGGCTATAGCAGAATTTTTTGGGGGGAATCTAAAATATGCAGATAAAGTAGTACATGGCAAAAAATCCGATATACACCATGTGAAAACTGATTTATTTGATGGTCTGTCAAGTCCTATGGAGGTTGGAAGGTATCATTCACTTATAGTTGATAGTGTTCCACACAGGTTAGATATAATTGCAAAAAGTAATAATAAAATTATGGGTTTGAAACATTTTTCTAAACCAATATATGGGTTACAGTTCCACCCTGAAAGTATTTTAACTCCGAATGGAAAAGATTTAATCAAAAATTTTGTAGATATAGTTGAAAAATATAATGGATAGATCTGATATAGATAAGAATACGTATATCTTAGTACAAAAAGAAAATATAGACAATCCGGATAGTGGAAAAATAATAAAGCCTGGAGAAAATAATAATGTTTTATCTCCTTTAGATAGAGGGTTCCTTTATGGTGATGGAGTTTTTGAAACATTAAGATGCTATAATGGTAAACCAGCTTTTCTAGAAAAACACCTAAAACGTCTGAACTATACCATCAAAAAGCTTTCAATATATAGTCCATTCAGAAAAAAAGACATAAAAAAAAGGATAAATAGAATAACAGAAAAGATAGAGGGGGATGTATATATGAGGATTAGTATAACAAGAGGCGAGGTAAGTGGGCTTCTAAATCCTACTGAAAATTCTCCTACACTAGTTATACTAGGTAAAAAACTAAAAAAACGAAACTATAAACCAGCTAAAGTTGAAACGGTAGACATAAAAAGACCAGAGGGTTTCATAGGTAGAAATAAAACACATAATTACCTTCCAAATATAATAGCTAAATCTAAAACAAATCTTGATGAGGCAATAATGCTGGATAAAAACAAAAATATAGCATCTGGAGCAACTTCGAATATATTTCTCATTGAAGATAATATATTAAAAATACCTGAAAGCCAAATACGTAAAGGGGTTATAAGAGAAGTGGTTTTAGAAATAGTTGAAAAACAAGGTATTAAAACAAAAATAGGTAATATATCTACTATTGATGATATTATATCAGGATTTTTAACAAATTCAGTATGGGGCATAAGACCTATAAAAAGAATAAATGAAAAAAAGTTAGATACTGAAAACAAAAAAATACAGAATATCTCCCAAAACTTAATTAAAAAAGTAAAAGACAACGAAAACCGAAATTAGTTCAGAAAAGATTTTAGATTTTAAAAAAAGATATGTCATCTAAATTTTTTATTCTATGTAAAACCTACTTTTACTGCGTTTTTTTAATTATTTCTTTTTCAATTAGTTTTTTCTTCAGCTCTTCCATAGTATTTACTACAGTATCACAGTGTGGTTCAACTGCAGGTTTTGGTTGATATCCTATGGAATAACCAGAGATCTTTAACATTGGAAGGTCATTTGCCCCGTCTCCAACTGCTATCGTTTGGGGAATATCTATTTTCTCTCTTTTAATTATATCTTTTAACATATCATCTTTTGTTCCCTCTATTAAAGGACCTTCAACTTTACCAGTTAATCTACCGTTTTTTAAAACAAGACGATTAGCTATTAAGGTATCTATATCAATATTCTTTTTTTCTAATATAGCTTTAACTCCTCTCTCAAATCCTCCTGTTATTATAGCTATATGTACGTTAGATTCTTTTAACGATCTAAGTAAACCTGCAGTATTTTTTCGAAGAGTTATTTTATCAAAAGCATCCTTTACTTTAGATTCTGAAAGACCTTCTAATAAACTAACTCTTTTTCTAAGGCTTTCAGCATATCCAATTTCATTATTCATAGCTCTTTCTGTAATGTTATTTATTTTTTCATCAACTCCTTTCTGCTCACCTAACAATACTGTCATCTCTGAGGTTGACAAGGTCCCATCAAAATCAAAAGCTATCAGTACCACAAAAAAGATAAATTTCAAGACTTCTTAATTATTCGATTTTTTATTTTTGTTGTTGTATGTATGGGGTAGATGAAGTTTTTTATTTATCAATGGGTGTAATATAGATAGTTACATATGGTTAGGATTATGTATTTAACCTATTTTGTGTGGTGATAGTTATATGTTTGAAGTGTTGTGGTTTTTATGGTGTTTGATATAGATGAAATTCTTATGTTGTTGGGATAAACTGTTAGTACCTCCCACAAATCAGAATCCAAAAAAAGACGTAAACCAAAGAAATAGAAATTTAAAGCAACCACCTCCAATCCTCTTCCGAAAGAAAAAACTTAGAGAGTGGTTAGAAACATAATATATTACTTAAAAATCAATTCTTTATTTTCTCTTTAATATAGGTTAGTGTCCTTCATATAATCTAGTCCCTATTCGTTTTGGTAGTCCTTCTTTTTCTATTTTTTTAACAACTTTATCGATATCATATTCAACTCTATTCTGGCTAATAGAAAGATTTTCTAGGTTTAAAACTGAATATGCAGCTCTTGGATTTCCGTCCCGCGGTTGTCCTACACTACCTGGGTTTACGATGATTTTGTTTTTGTATTTTTTATTGAATTGAATATGTGTATGGCCCATTATTAACACTTTTTCATCTTCTAAGAGATCAGGTTTTAATTCAGACTTTCTTGTATAATGGTTAGGGTCATCGGGATGTCCATGAACTATTTTTATTTTTCCATCCAGTATTTTTCTTTCATTAGGGAGATCCTTAAGATATTTTATATGTCTTTTATCTAATTTTTTTTTAGAATATTTTATCCCCTCTGTAGCCATATTATTCATCCATCTAGTATTTGATTTTACTACGGACCTATCATGATTACCCATAACACTTGGTATTTGGTTTTTTATAGTCCATTTTACACATTCTTTTGGCCAAGGGTTATAGCCTACAATATCTCCAGCACATATGATCATATCAACTTTAGGCATATCGTCTAGTACAGAGTTCAATGCAACTATGTTTCCATGTATATCAGAAATAATACCTATTAGATTAGATTCCACCTTTTTTTCCATAATTAATTAAATCTTTTATAATTAGTTTAGTATTATATTTAGAACCGGAAAAAATATATGAGTGAAAATATTAGATTACTTTTTTATTAGACAATTGATTCAATTTGATCGAATTTTTTTAGTTTTTCAGGTATTTCATTATCTTTTAAAACAGAAATACAGTCCCCTATGGTGTATATTTTATCTCCTTTTGAAGAGGGATATACAAAAATTAGTTCATCTTTATAATATAGTCCTATTGAAGCTACTGGAAATATTATTTCTTCATATTCTTTTTTAGATGACTTCTTTTCATAGTTACATTTTTTGAAATGAGGTTCGAGTTCCATGTTATTTTTTTCAGCCCATTCACTAAACTCATTAAATTTTTTTAATTCGGACCATGTCCTAGAGTCAGATATTCTAACTCTTTTCGGCCAAACATTAACTTTTAATTCATCAATTCCTACTTCCTCTAACACATCTAAAATTTGCCTACGGACACACACTTCATCAGATCTTGTGTATAATTCTATTTTTACATCTCTAAACATAGTTTTTTATTTTTTATTAAATACAGTATATTTATTTATATATTACACATAATATAAAAATTTTTTCCCTTATATTATTTTTTTACATTTCTCCCATAAATATTTAAATAATATATAACTAAGTCATTATATAGGATAATATAAGCTAAAGAACTATTTTTTAATTATCAGTTTTTCTAGTATTGTAAAAAATAGGTAAGATAACTATTATAGTTAATACAACAAGTATAACTATAATAGGTAAAGAAATTATTTTATTTTCATTTTTTTGTATATCTTTGTTTAATTTCTTTGATTTCCTCACAATATAAAATAGTCCTTGATAGTTTAAAGTTTTTCTTATATATCAAATATATTGTATATTTATATATAATTAACTTTAAAATTAAATTATTGTAAAGAAATTTAATATATAATATAAAAAATTTTATTATATATTATTTATTTTTTGTTGTTTTTTATAGAGCTTATGCAGTTTTCTTGTTTTGAAATTGTAGTTAAGTTTCTCTTATAGCTGTAGTTTTATATTCTGGTTTATGGGGAAAGTAGTATTATACATTTGTGTGTGTGGCAGTTTCTATAATTTCCGATAAGGATAAAAACCTGTGTCATAGGAAACAAAAACATATTATCTTTGTCCTAAATCCGAAAAACCAATATCTAAATATCTAACTAAAACTCAAATCCAATAAATATATATACACATGCACTCCTCGCTTCCCATTTAAAAAAATAACCGGCTATAGAGTAACAAACTAGTTCTTATGGATATATAGTGTACATAGTTGAAAAGGTATGATCGAGTAATTAAAGTAGTTTATATATCGGATCTAAGATTTTATGAGATCAAAATAGCATTATATAGTTAATATGGTAAAATATAATCATAAGACAGTGAAAGTTTCTGGACCATATGATGATACAATAAGGTTAAAAGAGGCTATTGAAAAGAATCTAAAACAATTAGGTGAAGAGGGATTTCAGTTTGTAGGAACAATAGAATCCGAAGAAAGAACAAATATTATTCTACAACAAAAAGTGAAAGAGTAGTATAAAGTCTAAAAAAACTAATATTAAGTCTTATATTATTGAATAAAATAAAATTCCTGCCAAATATTTAATTTTATTAAATATTTAAGATGAAAATAGTTAAAAATCATCTAATCTAAAACACTATTTATACCAATTTATTAATATGATTAATTATTCATTAAACTTATTTAATCTTTCTAATGTCTCTAAAATAGCCCAGGAATATACAACTGATTCAAAAGATCTAATATAGTCTTTTTCCTCTAAAAAATATTTGCTGTCATCTAAGTATGCTAATACATTTTCCATTTGTTCAATGTTTTTATCTCTTTTTTCTAATTTATCCTCCAACTTTTTCATCCATTTTTCCGTTTCATTCTTTAATTTTTTTTGTGTTTTGTCCATGTATAAACGATAAATTATTTTACAGATAAAAATATTTTTTCTATATTCTTAGGTGAATTATCCTTATAGTTATTCTTAATCCCATCCAGGTGTTTTAGGAGCTCCCCGCTTAGTCTCTACTATACCAGATTTTTTTGGATTGGGTTTCTCATTTTGTTTCCTTTGTTTCCAGTCATTTATTGTGTCATTTATCCATGACTCACTTTCATAAGCTTTGCTTAATGCTTCTTGAAACTTCTTTTTATTAATAGTGGTAGATCCTGGGGAACTAGCTATTGCAGTAGCTATAAATTTATATCTTTGTTTTTTATCTAGATTATTTTTTTTAATATCATTTATTATGTTAGATAATTCATTTTTATTTTGGTAGACAAATATTTTATGTCCTATAACCTCAGGACCAAAAAAAACATTGGAGGTTTCTTTAATTCCTTCCTCATTTTTCAATCTTCTTTGATTAAAGTTTTTTTCAACTCGCTCACATTCTGTTTCAAGATCTAAAGCGATGTTATTTTTAGGATAGTTAAAACAGCTTTCTGGATATATTTCAGAATCATGTATTCTACACTGCAAGTTTGATGGATCCAAAAATATACAAGATGGAAGCCATCTTGAATCTTTACCAAATGGTGAAACAGGCTTTTTAACTTTTCTAATACCTATAAAAAATATAGGTTTTTCATCTATGGAGGCTATAGAAATACCATTTATTTCTATAGATTTCTTAGAAGAATAGAATAACCTTGGAGTCATACTATCTACATATCCTGACTGAAGTAAATTAACAATGTCGTCTTTTGTAAGTACAACTAAATTATAGGTATTATCTATTGGTTTATATTTTCCTCTCCACTCGTGATTCATATCTATGTTTTTTGAAGCCATTGATCTCCAGTCAATACAGCATCCAGCACACTCCTTACAGTTTAGTTTCATAAAACTAAATAATTTAAAGTAAATAAATTATATAGTAATCAATTTTTTAATGATATTTCTCATATATTATAATAGACAAATAATACTAAAATGTTTATCGGATATTTTTAATAGAAAAATAAATAAAATAAAAAAATAATAAGATAAATAATTATTTTAAAAGTTAATTATACAAATAATAAAAAATAAAAAATTTTTAGAAATACCTAGATTCTTTCTTAATATATCCTAAAATAAATTTCTTATATTTTAGCTAATCCAGCACCACATCCGCCACAGCCTTCTGATATAAGATCATATATAGTTTTGGGTGAGTTATTGATTTCTTCAATATCTTTTTTATCATTTATGATTTTGGATAGTTCATATAATTGTTTTTCTTTTAATTCTTTCCAATCTACATCTAGATCCTCTTTTTCTTTTTTAGTTATAGGGATCCAAAAACAATCCCCTGTATAACTTTTATTATCAATAGATGTAAAAGCCAAAGCTGAGGTTTTGTCAGGTATATCGTTAAGATTTTCTGAAAATTTAGACAGATAAGATTTACTTAATAAGATAAATACTAGATCAAATTTCTTCAGTCTTTTATTAATATCTGTAACTGTTTTTGTCTTTCTATCTTCTACAATAAAGTTTTGAGTAGACTCTCTGTCTTTCTTAGATATGTTTTTATATTGGATTAGTCCAGAATTTGGGATAATAATATCCCAATAAGTATCTGTTATTTTGTTAAAATTTTCTACTGCTTCAATTATATATCTATATTTATTTTTTTGGAATAATTTAGATAAATTTTTATACTTTTTAGGATTTTTTTCTATATTATCTTTTTCTAGGGCATCTGATAATACCAAAATATCCATATATAATATTTTTATTTTTTTACATATTATATTTTATCCTCTTTTTCAAGAGATATATTTTTAGATATTCAATAAAAATTTTATAATTATTTTTTATTCTAGATAACTTTTATATGAGTATGTTAACCATACTCAGAGAATATTTAAATATTGTAAAAACATATACGAATTAAAGATGAGTGTAAAAAATAAAGTTCCAGATAACTCAGTTATAATAGTAGGAGAAACAGCCTCATGGTTAGTTTCTATCGACGAAACTGGAATAGAATGCGAAAAAACAAAATAATAAAATAATATACTTTATATATCTTATATTTTAAATTAAAATTTTTAAAGTAGTTTTTATATACCAAGTTTTAGATATTTATTCTATAAACTAATAAAAATATATTATAGAGGAAATATATTACCTAATATATAACCGATTAAAAACCCTATTATTAAACCAATAGTAAATGTAAAAAATAATATCTTTTTTACAGTACTTTTCGCATATTCTACTGTTTCATCTATCTTTTTCTCATAATAACTTACTGTACTATTTATTTTATCATCAATATACTTAGTTAAACTCTCTATAATTTCTCTTATAATTTTTTCCATCATATTTTTAGATAAATGTATTATCTAACTCCATAATATTATTAACATTATAATTTATTATTGAAATTCTTTTTCCTACTGTAATATAAGTTCTTAGGATTTTCTGCTATAAAACTTATACTTATTTTACTTTCAAAAAAATTAAAATAAATTTTTTATTAATTTAGAATAAAAGGCATTTATGACTGGAGTTTTTATAGTTTACTAGGTTTTACATCTAAAAAAAATTAAAAATTATTAGGTAAATCTATAAAATAAATATAATTTATATAAAATATATTTTATTATAAAAGAAGTATTTACATATATATAACTTTGTAATATGGGACTTAGTTAAATCTAGAAAGTTCACTTCTTTTTTACGCCTATAGAGGTTTTGTCTTTTGTTAGGTCTTTTCTGGTCCAAGTTATTTGGTATTTTTCCCCATTTATTTTGATTTCATCTTTGCTAGATAGAAAGGTAAGAAAATCTTTTCTATCCAGTGTTTGGATTAACTCACCATCTTCATCAAAGACCTTTATCATATTAATATATATTTACGATAATTTTAAAAATCTATCGTATATAGATGATTATATAAAATAATAATAAGTTATTTATTGTTATATTTAAAATCTATAAAAAAATAGATGATAAAATATATTAAATAGTAGGGATCTATAATTTTTAAATTTATTTTTTATTTTTTCTTTTTATTTCGTGTCTTCCGAACCCATATCTTAACCAGTTTGCAAGTCGTCTTGAGAATCTTTCTTTTCTGCTGTTAAATCTTTCTGCTAGAGCATTATAGATAAGAGGTACTGGTATTTCCTGTTTTAATGCTTCTTGTACAGTCCATGTTCCTGTGGATCCGCCTTCTATAAAATCTGCTACATCTCCTAGGTTATTTCCTTCATCTTTGAAAGCTTCTCTACATAGCTCCAAAAGCCATGACCTAATTACAGCTCCGTTATTCCATGTCTCTGCAACGTCTTCTAGGTCTAAATCATATCTTCCATTTGCTAATAACTCAAATCCTTCTCCATATGATTGCATTAATGCATATTCAATTCCGTTATGAACCATCTTTACATAGTGTCCCGCACCAGAAGGTCCAAAATGATTATGTCCGTTGGGTCCTGTTGCTATTGCATCGAAAATAGGCTCCATTTCCTCATACGCCTCTTTGGGCCCTCCAACCATAAGAGAAAAACCTAGGTCTGCACCTGCTGGACCACCACTAGTACCACAATCTAGATATGCTTGTTCAATAAGATTGCTACGCCTTATAGAATCCTGAAAGTTTGAATTACCCCCATCAACAATTATGTCATCACTATCTAGTAATGGTCTAAGCTCTTCTAAAACAGAATCTACAGGATCTCCAGGTGGAACCATAAGCCATATTTTTTTCTTCTTTTCCAATTTATCAACTAGGTTTGAAATAGATTTTGAAGCTATTGCTCCTTTTTCTTCTGTTTTTCTTACCGCTTTCTCATCAACATCAAATGTAACAACTTTGTTGTTTTCTGATAAAACCCTATCAACTATTATTTTCCCCATTCTTCCTAGACCTATAACACCTAAATCCATGATAATAACCTATATATCTTATATCCACTTATCACGTATGAAATATAGCAGCTCTTTCTTTATAGTTATTTTAAAATTCGAAGAATTCTAAAAAGTATTTAAAGTTAAAATAATGGAGGTTAAAGCTATTCAAGGTGATATTGCTGAACAAAGAGCGGATGTTTTGGTTAATGCTGCAGGAACTAGTCTAAAAATGGGCTCAGGTGTCGCGGGGTCACTAAAGAAAAAAGCTGGTAAGGAGATAAATCAAGAAGCAGTTTCCAAAGGCCCTATAGATCTAGGAGAAGTAGAAGTTACAGATGCTTATAACCTAGATGCAAAATGTGTTATACATGCTGCAGCAATGCCACATTATGGAGATGGAAAAGCAACCAGGGAAAGCATTAAAAAAGCAACATATAATTCACTTAAGAAAGCAGATGAACTCGGATATAAATCCATAGTTATGCCTATGTTAGGATGTGGTATAGCAGGATTTGATCTAGAAAAAGGAGCTGAAATAATAATCAATGAAATAAAAAATTATACACCAAAAAATCTATCCATCATAAAATTAATAGGATATACACAAAATGAATATAATATCATCAAGAAAAAAGCAGAAAAAATAAAGTAACTTAAAATAAAATAGATTTATATTTATCGATATAATATACTACAAAATTTTATTTTTATGTCGAAATACTTTTTGATGTATATATTTTATTTTTTTTATTCAATACTTAATTTATTATTATTGTTTCCTTTTTCATCCTATTCAAGTTCAAATTCGATGCTTAGTTCACCTGAATCGTCTTTAGGCCCTTCTCTTTCTGCTTTTACTTCGAAAACAAGATTTGAAGGCGGATCCATAGTTATTGATTGACTATTAGACTTCAAGGCTATACTTTCTTCAGTTTCTAGATTTTCTGCAACTTTTTTAAGATATGATGCAACTTCTTCTCTAGTTTGTATACTTTCAGATTCAAAGAGAGTTTCTTCAGCCATAAATAATAATCCATTATATGATTATAAACTGTACTATAAGATTATAATAGAGTAATAGATATCTATCGTGACGTTCTTTCTGTTGTGAATGTTGGGGTTTCTAGTAGAGTTACTGTTTCTACGGGTATTGGAAGCCATGGTGGGTTTCATGCCACTCTCCATACAAATCCACAAAAAATAATAAAACTATATAATTTTAGTTAACTTGAAAAAATTATAAGTATTTATTTAGCTTTTATCTATTATGTTTTCTATTTCTTCTTGTATTTTTTTATGTTCTTTATCGGATAGATTTCTATATATCTTAAAATATTTTGTAAGTTGTTCTAAATAAATTTTTGTTTCTTCTTCACCCAAAATTCCGAGTTGGTTTAAAAATATGTGTAGATGTCGTGTTCCATGTTGGCCTATATCTTTACCTGTATCTTCGTTATATTTTATAGCTGTTATAGTTAAAGCAAGTTCTGCAGATATCTCCTTTCCCAATATAAGAGCTTTTTTGTCTTTTTTTGTTTCTCCCCAACCTGCTCTCCATGGATCATCGATAAAAGTATAACTATCTAAAAAATTCGAGCCAGCTATCTTTTCTTTTATATATTTTTTTATTTCTTCTTTATTTTCATCGTCTACACGAATGTCAATTTGGAGATCAGGGTTAAATGAATAACAAAAACCATTTATTTTATCATCTATTTCTTTTTTAACAGGTAATAAAAAATCAAAAATAGATTCCCTTCTTTGATCTTTATTATTTTCTAATTTGATATTAAATCTAACACTTTCATCTATTAAATCTATTTTCACCATAATATAACCTAATGTACTAGGTTTAGTTATTTTTATCCCGAATATTTTGCCATAATAAAATATTTTAAGATAAAAAACTACTAGGATTAGTTTTATTTCCTGGAGAGGTATACGAAAATGGTATCAGAGGACTAAACTAGTACGTTTAATAATATATATTGTCAATAGTAAATATCTTGATTTCATCTTCTCTAAATATCAATTCAAATTCTGGAATATGTTGGATTCATATTGCTACTAGTATAGCAAAGACAGTCTGTAATAGACGACGAAGATAACGTCTAAGTTACTTAAATCTATTGTTTAACTTATAGAGAATGTAGACTATATAGGATTCAATTAAGATCGAAGCGATCAAGCTTCATCACCTTGCTCCAAGCGTCTACAAAGTCATGCACAAGCTCCTCTTCTCCATCGTCAGCACCGTAAACGTCTGCAATGGCGCGTAGCCGAGCATTCGACCCGAAGATAAGATCGAAACGAGTGGCCTCCCACTCAAGCTCGCCAGTATCCCTGTGGTATCCCTCAAAGATTTCCCTCTCTTCTGATACTGGCTCCCATCTATAGTCCATGTCGAGTAGATTCACAAAGAAATCATTGGTCAGAGTCCCCGGTTGGTCGGTGAAGACACCGCGGTCAGAGTTCTGATAGGTTGCACCCAGTGCACGCATACCACCTACAAGTACTGTCATCTCAGATGCTGACATGTTCAGTAGTTCCGCTTTGTCCACTAACCTCTCTTCTGGATAGTTATAAAAATCATCATAACCGTCACCAATATAGTTCCGGAATCCATCAGCTTTCGGTTCGAGAACCTCAAAAGATTCTACATCTGTCTGCTCCTGTGAAGCGTCAGTTCTACCCGGTTCGAACGGCACTTCAACTTCGTAGCCAGCGTTAGCTGCTGCCTGCTCAACTGCAGCGTTGCCACCCAAGACAATCAGGTCTGCGAGGGAGATCTGTGTCCCGTCAGAGCGTGAGCTGTTGAACTTTTCTTTTATCTCATCTAGGGTTTCTAAAACCGTTTCTAGTTCCTCGGGCTCGTTTACTTTCCATCTCCTTTGGGGCTCAAGCCGAATGCGGGCACCGTTGATGCCACCACGCTTATCGCTATCACGGTATGTTGAAGCTGATGCCCATGCAGTCTTAACCAGCTGAGAAATAGACAGTTCAGAGTCAAGTATCTTAGTCTTGAGCTCGTCGGCCTCCTCACTGTTAATAAGGTCATAGTCAGCATCTGGGATCGGATCTTGCCATATCATCGTTTTGTCAGGGACCTCCGGTCCTAGGAACCGTTCGGGGGGCCCCATGTCACGGTGGATAAGTTTGTACCAAGCCTTAGCGAAGGCCTCTTGGAACTCGTTGGGATTTTCTTGGAAACGCTCCAGTATCTCTCGGTAGTCAGGATCTTTCTTTAGGGCGACGTCAGTTGTCAGCATCATCGGTCTCTGTGTCTTAGACGGATCGCGTGCGTCTGGTGCATTCTCTATTTCTTCTTCATCGACAGGTCGCCACTGCCATGCCCCCCCGGGGCCCTTGTGTGGTTCCCATTCATGATTAAGCAAGTTATCAATATAGCCCATATCCCACTGTGTCGGTGTGTCATTCCACGGACCTTCTATACCGCTTGTTATCATCCCGGCTTTTTCGTCGTGTTCGTGCTTCCAGCCGAGACCCTGCTCTTCTATGGGTGCCGCTTCAGGCTCTGGACCGAGGTTTTCGTCGGGATCGTCTGCACCGTGAACTTTCCCAAATGTATGTCCTCCAGCAATGAGTGCGACTGTCTCCTCATCATTCATTGCCATTCTAGTGAACTCTTCACGGATGTTTTTGGCCGATCCTTCAAGATCTGGCTCACCGTACGGACCCTCTGGGTTTACATAGATAAGTCCCATCACAGTGTTAGCTAGCGGA
>JAHENH010000172.1 GCA_018609935.1 Halobacteriales archaeon
ATTTTTTCAAACTAAACACTATCTCTCTATTTCAAAATTCACAACTGTATACTCAATAGATATAACAAGAATAACCAGTAAAAACGCAAATGGAACAACCATACTATCACGTATTACCCCATCTCTTGCCAACGAATGTGAAAGAGCCAATGCAGGAAGAATATACGTAAATATCCTTGTCTTAATTCTATCACTATCATACAAAACCTTATTTTGCTGTATTCTAGTGAAATCATTATTAAATTCCTGAGACGATGAAAGATTAACTGTATCTGCTTCAATATCAAAAAGGAATGAAATTTCTTCACTATCTTTTTCAGCATAACTTCCTGAATTATAAGACTGACGAACCTGTTCAAAAACTTTACTAAAATTCTCTGACTGAATCGTAGAAACCTCTTGAACAACTTCCTGCATAGAACCCAAATTATCTATATCTTTAAATGCACCATATATAGCATCATATTGAAGCTTATCAAGGTTCTCTATAGCATCCTGCATAGTATTCAGCTGCATTCCTTCTAAGCTCTCAAGAAGTCGTTTATTAATCCTCGCCTCTAAAGAAAAAGCATCCTGAATATTATTAAGATGGTCAAGGTTCCCTATAGCATCCTGCATAGTATTCAGCTGCATTCCTTCTAAGCTCTCAAGAAGTCGTTTATTAATCCTCGCCTCTAAAGAAAAAGCATCCTGAATATTTCCATACATTACTGTTACCAAAGCCCTTTTTCAGGCTCTATTTTAAATAAAATATACTTGAACTTATTTCTTACGCCTATAATTTATGAAATAAATTGTAAAGAACTACAATATTAGTAAAATAATAATCAAATATATTTCCATATACAACAAATAAACTAAAAAATAAAATCCCAACCAAAGACAGGGTAAAAATAAAACATATACTATAAATATTAGATACTGATTAACACTATCTATTATATATTTTCTTATTTTCCATTCTCTAAATAACTCTTTACAGCCTCCTTACTAGATAAATCAGGAGGATCTTTTACCTCACCAATAGCCAACTCAAAAGCTCTTTCCAACTCATCTCTAAACTCAACATCAGAAACATGCTTAAGATACTCATTAGCCTTCCAAATATCCAAAAACCGAGAACAACCACAATTATCACACTCCTCTCTTTCATCCTCTAAATCCTCATCAAAAGACCTATTAAACAACTTATCCAAATAACTATTTTCCGTAGAAGTAAGCGACTTATCCAACTTATCACTCCACTCAGTACTAAACTTATTATAGGCAAGTTCACCACTATAACTCGACCAATGCTTACTACCACTCTCAGTACTCTCAGGAGTCGCATGAGTCGAAACATACATCAACACACGCTTAACATCCTCAACACCCCTCAAATCCCTAACACGCCTAAACAAATCACTCTCCAACCCAACATCCTGACCCTCCTCCAACCTCTCATCCCCACTCCAACGCCTACCACTAAAACCAATAACATGAAAATGCAAACCAGCCACAACATACTCACACCAACCACCAAGATCTAACTCATCATCTATAACAGCCTTCCAAAAACCACCCTCATTATTATAACCTTCAGCCCTAAGCTCATCCTTTATATCATCATCTAAACGGTAATGATGAGGAACTAAAATAAAACCAACATAACCAGCCTCCTTACAAAGATCCTTAGCCCTCTCACGAACATCCTCATAACTCTCATCACTATCCAAATCCTTAAAACTAACAACACTATGCACAAACCTAAACTCCTCAAGATCCTCATAAGCCTCATTAGAAGCTCCTTGATTCTTAGCCTTCCAATGAAATAAATCATAACCAACAAGACGCTTAAACGCACTCCTAACCTGTTTAGCACGCCAATTCTCCCAACAATTAGGACAAGTTCTCTTATTACATTCTCTCTCAGCTAAAACAGGCTTACCACAATCCTCACAAAAACTATCAGGAATCCAATTTCCACAATCCTCACCTTTCTCTCCCTGTCCTGCGATTATATGATTATCTAAACTAGTTTTCGCAAGTGCAGGATACAACTTAGAAGTACCCCTATCCAACTCCAACTGAAAATCCTCAAGATCAGTATAATCAACACTATCCTCAACATCTATAGAACTCAAACTACCACCTCAATATCAGCTTTTACCAACAACGACTCACCTTCCCCTTCTCTACAATCCAACAACAACTCACCTTCCATTGAAGATTTTAGAGCTGAAGCTCTCTCCTCTAAAAACCGGCTCTCCAGATATAGATTATTTTCTACATCTGCACCTCCAAGATCTCGACCTAAACCTATAAATATAACTTTAGAAAAATTCTGATTAACTTTTATATTATAAAGATCGTAATTATACATGCTTGGTTTTATACCGGCGTTTTTTACTGCCGGACAAGGGAGCAAACCTTTCCCCAAAAGTCCACTCCCTCCGGCAGTTACCTAAAATCTTATCTAATCACCACTATGTATATTACAGTCGCTTATTTCATCTAGGACATTTTGTTTTGGTTCCTCATTAAGTATACAACTAGATGATAATGATAATATATCTTTAGCCTCTTCATGTCTTTTCTTTCCTATGCTATCACGTGATCTAGGTAAGTTTGTAGGTATTTTATCCATATTTATTCTACGTATTAGGTTACGATGAACTTGCTGTACCCATTTATCTATTTCATCTATTTTATCTGAATTACCCTTAGACGTTTTCTCAACTTTATTTAATTTATTTTCTACAGTTTCTATTTTATTTTTAAGTGTACTATTTTTATCTTTTAACTTTGAATTTTCTTTTTCTAATGATCTATTCTTTTTTTCTAACTCTGAAACTTTACTTTTAATTTTTTTATATTCCTCCTCATTAGACGACACCCTCTGTAAAAGATGTTCTTCAACACCACCACCTTCACGACTTTCTTTTCCTTCTGTTTTCTCTTTTTCTAGTTTTTCCAATTTTTTAGCTGGCATTGTTATTTATCCGTTTTTATATCTAATGCTATTTTTTGTCCACATTCAGGACATTCTAAATTACCTTCATGACTATCTCTATACTCATCAAGTATTCTACGTATAACTTCTGACCGATTAATACCACATCTATAAATTTCCTGATCTATGAAATCTTTCATAGATTTATCAATTTTTGTACTGATTGGAATATCACCTCTACATTGACTCATAATAAATACTATGTATCTATACATTTAAAAAACTTAATCTAATAATAGTTTACCCTGTATACCTATATTACTTTCAGTTATTCAGGTATTATATACCAAATATTCAAAATTACTATAAAAATATACTTATTTAGACTTAAAATATCTATACCAACGAATAAAAAATGGAGTATTAATCCTTTTTTCCTGATTCTCAACTTTTTCCTTAATCAACTCAATATCTTGATTCTTACTATTAACCTCAGCTAACTTCCTTTCTAAATTCTCTTTTTCAACTTCTAAACTATCATATTCAAGACCTTTCCCCAATAAATCCCGTATAGCTTCCGACTGACTAACACCCATATTCTCAGCATATTCATTTATAGATACAAGCATATTCTCTTGTATTCTAACTGTAGTCTGTTCCATATACAAACATATCCAAAAAAGAATACAATAAAACTAAGTCATCTCTACGTCACACAAATTAAATTTAAAATCACAAAATAAAAATCTAATAATATTAGTTAAGAATTTTTTCAAACTAAACACTATCTCTCTATTTCAAAATTCACAACTGTATACTCAATAGATATAACAAGAATAACCAGTAAAAACGCAAATGGAACAACCATACTATCACGTATTACCCCATCTCTTGCCAACGAATGTGA
>JAHENH010000173.1 GCA_018609935.1 Halobacteriales archaeon
ATCTAGACCATCCTATCACCAAGAGAAACAACAGAGAGGATCCTTACCTGAAAAACCAATAGCAAAATCATATTTCGACGAAGATCATGAATGGAAAAAATCATATGAAATACTAGATAAATACGAATAAATACTAAATAAAAATCTAAATACTATATAGGAAGCTATACTTATCCTGTAAATCTTTTTTAAATATTATTAGTTTTATAGGCTACAACCAATCTAATTATACTATTAGAATAATAGAGTAGAGTTAAAATACTAAATTTAAAAAATTATTATTAATTTTTCAATACTTTCTCTATTTCTTCACCTTGAGTTAAACCAATAAAACGTTCCTTTTCCTCATCGTCATCTTCAACTATAATGGTTGGAACAGATCTAACTCCATAATTTTCAGCTTCTTCAGGATTCTCATCAACATCAATCTTCTCGAAAGTTATTCCAGGATATTTTTCCTGTAGTTGTTCCAAAATTGGTTCCTGTTGTTTACAGGGACCACACCATTCAGCATAGAAGTCCTTTACAGTTACCATATCCAGAATTCAACCTCCATCCAAAAAAACCTTACCTAACCATGAAGAAAGCTAACTAAAACACTACAAGTCATACTATAACCTAGAAACATCTAAAATATATGAAAATTCATTCCGGTGGTACATCAAAGTCATGAATAGGTTTACCTTCCTCCTTAGAAAGTACGTCTAAAGCTATTCTCGCTCCATCACCAGCTGAAATTATGGCTTCTATTTTTTCAGATCTAGTCACCCACCCACCAGCATATAAGTCTTCTATACTGGTCTCCCCATCTTTATTGATTTTTATGTAATCTTCTTCAAGTTCAACACCTATTTCCTCAGCTAATTCCCTATCCGTCCCAGTTGCAAGAACAGCATAATCAGAAATATATTCATCTTCATCAGTTCTAACAGAAAAACTATCTTCTATTTTTTCAACAGATTCCACCCTTTTTTCCTTTATTTCAACACCAAAACTAGAACACTGTTTTCTTGACTTTTCTATAAACTCTGATCCATGTATCTCTTCTATACCTAAATAATTGTATAGATAAGCATCATGTAAGTGTGTTTCATTTTCTCCAAATACTATAGTATCAACATCATTTTTAGACAATAATAAAGCAGCACTTAATCCACAAGCCCCATCTCCAACAACTATTGCAGAAGACATATTAATAAAATAGTACTAATAGTTTTATAATACTTAATATAACATATATTAAATCTATTCTAATTAATTAATAAGAGAAAAATTAAGATATAGGTTATAGTAGTACCACATAAATACACTTTACATAAAGCTTCTATAAATACAAGTACAGCATACAAAGTCCGAACCAAATAACTATTAATAAGACATCATAGATTTAAAAAACAAGATATAAACTATATAGATTTAACTATATAAAATAAATTACTCTGATATAAAAACTACTGTTCAAGACAGAAAAACAATAGATACTTTATACACCTTACAATCTATAACTTATAAATTTGATCTCAAAGACTAGATGAAAGAACAGTTAACCATCCATATAAGGAAGTTCTTAGTTTTGCCAGAGTCAGAGCTAAGCCAGTATCTCCGACCACCAACCAATCTATATATACTTTGACAAGAAAGATTGATTATCGAGATTTGTTCTAGTTAAATACAAATAAAAACTTGAAAGACTAACATGTTCCTAAACTATAGTTTTCTCATTTTATTATTAAGTAATACATTTGAGTAATTCTCTTCTATTTTCAAAATTAAGATTAAATGTGGAAAAGACATCAAACATATATAAAGATCTAGAAAAAGAAGATTTCAAATTTTTGTATGGACTTGAGAAAGGAATGAAAAGACGTGGATGGGTTCCTAAAGATGATTTATCATATCTTTCTAATCTACATGAACAAGAAGTTGAGTATAGGTTAAATAGATTAAAGGAAATAGATTTAATTGAGCGAAGAGGGAATGGAGATAGTAAGCTTTCTATAGAAGGATATGATACCTTAGCTCTTAATTTTTTAGTTCAAAACGATACTATATCGCAAATAAGCTCTCAAATAAACGCTGGAAAAGAAAGTGAAGTATATAAAGTAAAAGATGACGACGAAGAAAACTTTATATTAAAAGTACATAGAGAAGGATACTCAGATTTCAGAAATACAGGAAGGAAAAGACAATATGAGGGTAATTGGAGAGAAGCATCAAAAGAAGCTGCAAAAAGAGAATTTAAGGCATTGACAAGATTATATGATGATGTTTTAGTACCTAAACCAATAGACCACAATAGACATACATTAGTTATTGAACTCTTCGAAGGTGTCGAACTTAGTAAAGCCAGATTAGAAAATCCAAGATTAGTATTTGAAACCATAGTTGAAGAGATATCTAAAACATGGGAGAAAGGATTAGTACATGGAGATATAAGTGAATATAATATTTTAGTTTCAGAAAATGGAATCCGAATTATAGACTGGCCTCAATATGTAGAAGTTGACCATCCGAATTCCCGTGAATTTTTAAAGAGGGATATATCTAATATTCTTTCTCAATTTAGAAATAAATATCCTGAAGAAGAATTCAATAAAAAGGAAAACATAATAAAAAAAATTGTTTAATTTAAAAAAATATATTGATATTACATTTTTATTTTTGTATTTTTTAGGTTGATAAACTAATCAGACTTTGAGATACTTTCATCTTAATTACCTACTTATAGTTTATAAGGAGAACAAATAATTCCACTATGGTTTACAAATAAGATAAAACTGGACTTTTCTTAAAAATTCAAAATTACAGGTGAAAATAAATATTATACTAGATAGGACTAAAACGGCCCCTACAATCCTCTATAACAGACAAAACCTCATTGTAGAAAGGCTATATAAACTAGCTCTAAAGTTAAGAGTAATGGAAATAAGAGAATATCCTCCTCTACTAAAAAGTTAGAAAGAAAACTCACTAACTACCTACATCCCTCATATTAGGAAAGTTGACAGACGATAATTCTTAATTATATTAAATATAACAAATGACTTCTTTGTGTTTTAGATAGAAATGAATTAATTAATGGATTTAGGGGCTTAAGTATCTATTAATGAAATTTGATCTTGATGAGGAGGGATTTATCAATGAAGCTGGCCCTGGAAAAGTGGTAAAATTAACCTGTGAATTACAAGAAGAAGAACTACCACAGCGATTTAATCCTCTATCAGCATATTCATCGTTAAGAGATGATTATTCATTTTTATTAGAAAGTGCTGAAAAGGAAATATCAGCAATTAAACGAGTTAAAGATAGTTCGATTACAGACATAAGTTCTAGATATTCATTTATTGGTTTCGATCCTAAAGCAGTAATTAAAATAAAAGACAGAAAAGTTAATATTAAAAGAATAGGTAATAATTCAATTCTGGATAGTATTAAAGACGTTGTAGATGATAAAGGATATATTAAGGAAGGATTTGACACGTTAGATGCTCTTAAACGTTTTTTCCCAGATATAGAAACTGTAAATTTTGCTGATACAGATAGACAGGTATTTGAAGGAGGTATAGTAGGATTTATTTCATATGATACTATAGAGGATTTATGGCTTCGAGAGAATTCGGTAAAAGACTATGAGAAAAATCAAGATGATATCGTTTTTATTCTCTCAACAAAAAATGTTGTTTTTGATCATAAAAAGGATAGTGTAAAATTAGTTTTCACCCCTATAATAGGAAACAAAGATCCTACAGATATATATAGAAAAATAGAAAATCAAGCATCGAATATAGTGAAAGGTTTTAATGAAAACAAAAGACAGAAAATTGATTTCGAAATATTAGACCATTTTTCTGATGATGAAGAAAAATATAAAGATAATGTTGAAAAAGTAAAAGAACATATATTGGATGGTGATATATATCAATCAGTTGTCTCCAGAAAACACAAACTAAAAATAAAGGGAGATATACTTGATTTCTATAATAAACTTAGAGAAATAAACCCTTCTCCATATATGTACCTCTTAGAATTTGGTAACATAGGTATAGTAGGATCAAGTCCTGAAACGTTATTAAGTGTACATAAAAATAAAGTGAAAACCAATCCTATCGCTGGTACTTGTCCAAGAGGTAAAACACCACCTGAAGACAGAAAATTAGCAGGTGAAATGCTTTCAGATGAAAAGGAACTTTCTGAACATGTCATGTTGGTTGACTTAGGAAGAAACGATGTTAAACGGGTTTCTAAACCTGGAACAACAAAAGTAGATGATTTCATGAGTGTTGTTCAATATTCACATGTACAACATTTAGAATCAACTGTGTCAGGAGAACTAAAAGAAGGAAAAGACGCATTTGATGCTACAAGATCTATTTTTCCTGCAGGAACCCTTACAGGTGCACCCAAAATTAGAGCAATGGAAATAATAGATAAACTAGAACCAGAATATAGAGGGATATATGGAGGAGGTATTGGATACTATTCATGGAACAAAAGCTCAGATCTCGCTATAACAATACGAACTGCCACATTTGAAAAAAAAGATAATCATAAATTAGTTACAATACAAGCAGGTGCAGGCATCGTAGCTGATTCTGTACCTGAAAAAGAATTTAATGAAACAGAAAGAAAAATGGATGCGCTATTAAAAACCCTTAAAATCTTAGAGAAAGAAAAAGACAAAAAAGAAGAAGTGAAATGAAAGTTTTATTTATTGATAATTTCGATTCTTTTACATGGAATCTTGTAGATTTAATCGATTCAGAAGCTAATACAATAGTTAAAACTAATTTAATATCAATAAAGGAGGTTAAAGAAATAGATCCAGATGCAATAGTTATATCCCCAGGCCCCGGACATCCTGAAAAGAAAAAAGACATAGGGAATACTATTGATATAATAAAAGAATTTTCTGAAACTCCAATACTTGGTGTCTGTCTTGGACAGCAAGCCATGGCTGTAGCTTATGGGGGTAAAGTAGAACGTGCACCAAAACCAGTACATGGTAAATCATCTAAGATAAAAAACGACACTAAAGGGATATATAAAGGAATACCAAAAGAGTTTCTAGCAGGCAGATATCATTCCCTGATAGTTAAAGATCTGCCAGATAAATTTAAAATATCTGCCACAGACGAAGAAAACCTAATAATGGGTATAAGACATAAAAGTAAACCAATGGAAGGTGTCCAATTCCATCCTGAAAGTGTTTTAACCTCCCATGGAAAAAAAATGATTAAAAACTTTTTAGAGTTAACAAAAGAAAAATAATCTCTATTAGTTTCACATGTTATAATAAGGAAATAAAATATAAAAATTCAAACAAAAATAATATTCATAATAAACTAGTCACATGATAAAGTTTTCTCTAAATATAAAGTTTCTATATTATCATCCCACCTGCCCTTTTTTATTTTTTCAAATCCCTTTCTTTTAAAGAAACCCCAAGCATTATATGGCACATTTATAGATAAAGTGTTATTTCCCTTTTCAGCCGCGATTTTTTCTATTTTTTTTAGCAAAAAACTACCACATCCTTTTTCTTGATGATCAGATGATACATATAACCCTATAATAATGGATTTATCTATATCATAAACTATGTATCCTACCTCAGTTATTTCAGTTTCAGCAACTAACACTAAAAAATTATCAGATTTAATATAATTACTAAGACTTTTATCCGGAGATCCTACAATATTAGAAAAATTTTTTCTATCATATTTTTCTATACTACTTAAACCATAGTCCAAAGCTTGTTTTCTAATTATTTCCAAAATTGATATATCATCTATAGTTGCTTTTCTAGATACAAGAGACATAGATATAGTACAAACCTATCTGGAAATAAGTGAAGGAAATAATTTAAATTAATTATTTTTATATTAAAGTTAATTTTTTATTTTTAATAGATTGGAATAGAGAGATTGATTTATCTGCAAAATTATTTCTTTAATAACGAATGGTTAACACAGATAAATTTATAGAACAAGCTGTCGAGGAAATAAAAGAAGAGATAGACGAAAAGAAGGCAATTATTGCTTTATCAGGAGGGGTTGACTCTTCTGTTTGTGCAGAACTTGCTTATAGAGCTATAGGAGATCGTTTAACTGCAGTATATGTTGATACAGGACTTATGCGTAAAGGAGAAACAAAGGCAGTCAAAGAAGTTTTTAAACATATGGAAAACTTTAAAATTATTGAAGCTAAAGACCGTTTTTTAGGTGCTTTAAAAGGTGTCACGGATCCTGAAGAAAAAAGAAAAATAATAGGCGAAAAATTCATGAGGATATTCGAAGAAGTCGCTGAAGAAACAGGTGCAGACTATTGTATACAAGGTACTATATATCCTGATAGAATAGAGAGTGAAGGAGAGATAAAAAGCCATCATAATGTAGGAGGTCTTCCAGAAATTTTGGAATTTGAGAGAATTATAGAGCCCGTAAGAGATCTATATAAAGATGACGTACGGGAAGTAGCTAAAGCGTTGGACCTATCAGATGAAATAGTTAATAGAATGCCATTTCCTGGTCCAGGTTTATCAGTTAGAATGACAGGGGAGGTAACAGAGGAAAAATTGAAAGTAGTTAAAGAGTCAAACGCAATAGTAGAAGAAGAAATAGAAGATGAAAATATATGGCAAGCATTTGCAGCAATTATTGGTAAAGGAACAGGAGTTAAAGGAGATAACAGAGTACATGGATGGATTATAGCTATAAGAGCTGTGCAATCACGTGACGCAATGACAGCAAAAGCAGTCAATATAAATTGGTCTAAACTACAAGAAATCCAATCTCGCATAACTGGAAAATTACCTAATGTTTCAAGGGTTGTATATGATATAACACATAAACCACCCGCAACTATAGAATACGAATAAATATTTATCTCAAATTAAGGACTAGTTTTTTTCTTATGGTTATCAACTATAGATAAAAAATTTCTGAAAATATCCAACCCACACTCTGTATGAGAAACTTCAGGATGCCACTGAACTCCATATATAGGTAAAGAAGAATGCCTCATAGCTTCTATTTTACAGATATCACTTTTTGCGGTTATTAAAAAAATATCTGGTACCTCTGTAACCTGGTCCTTATGAGAAGCCCAGACAGATAAAGTGTTATCTAAACCATCAAATATTTCTTTTTGTTCTAAGATATCTACATCTATATCTGCAAAACCCCCATATTCGCCGGGTTCCACTTTACCTCCAAAATTGTTTGCTATTATTTGATGACCTAAACATATACCCAAAACTGGTACTTCACCAGATAGATATTTAGAGCTATTACCTGATTTCTCAATTGAGGGGCCACCACTTAATATTATACCATCAGGGCTTCTTTCTAATACCTCACTAGAAGGTGTTTCATTATCTATTATTTCATAGTTTACTCCAATCTCTTTCATTGCCCGTCCTTCTAGATGTGTAAATTGACCTCCATTGTCTATGATTACGATCTCTGTCATTAACCATTAATAGTTTCTGAAAGAAAAAAAATATAAACATTCTGTAAACTATTCTAACCAAATAGCTTACTCAGACAGGAACTAAAAACTGACTTTTGAATATAAAAAAGATAAAAAATATATTATACTCTAATACTTTCTTAACATCAAAAAAGGAAAGCCTCACAGGATACCTTTAATAGATTTCTATAGATATCTTAAGAAGAATACTATTCCCCTCTTTATAAAGGGGAAAGACCTCATTACCTCTCTATCCCTTATAGATAGTAAAGATAAGATAAAAAATATTAGTTAATTATAGGACATATTAGGAATAAAGAAAAAGAAGGAGGATAAACTCTACATTATGTTGACAAAAAGAATAGTTCCATGTATAGATGTTGACTTAGATAAGTCAGGAGATGCATCTGTATATACAGGTATTAATTTTGAAGATTTACAGTATACAGGAGATCCAGTAGAAATGGCTAAAAAATATAATGAAGCAGGAGCGGATGAACTTATATTTCTAGATATTACTGCCAGCTCACAGGGTAGGAAGACAATGCTTAACGTAGTAAAAAGAGTTGCTGATGAAGTTTTTATACCTCTTACAGTTGGAGGTGGCATCAGTTCATTAAAAAATATTAAAGAAACTCTAAGATCTGGAGCAGATAAAGTTTCTATTAATACAGGAGCACTTAAAAATCCGGATTTAATAAATAAAGGAGCAAATTCTTTTGGAAGTCAATGCATAATTATAAGTATAGATGCAAAGAGAAGATTTGATGAGGAAGGAGAATATTATACAAAAATTAACGGTGAATCATGCTGGTTTGAATGCACTATTAAGGGAGGTAAAAAAGGAACTGATATAGATGCAATAGAATGGGCCAAAAAAACTGAGGAAAAAGGATCCGGTGAGCTTTTAGTTAACTCAATAGACAAAGATGGAACTAAAAATGGATATGATATCCCTTTAATTGAGTCAATATGTAATTCAGTATCTATACCAGTAATAGCTTCCTCAGGATGTGGAACCCCTAAACATATGCTAGAAGCATTCGAAGTTGGAGCAGATGCAGCACTAGCAGCTTCAATCTTTCATTTTAACGAATACACAATACAAGAAACAAAAGAATTCCTATCAAAAAATAATATACCTATACGAAGCTAAAGGTTAATAAAACCTAAATAATTATAAAATATTTAACTAAATAAGTTTGTTTCCTTCATCCTATAAAGAATTGGTTATATATCTATATACTTAATTTGTAAAAATTGTTAAATAACGTGCTTTTTATAGATTAAAACTTTTGTTTTTAAAAATTACTTAAAAAGAGAGAATAATTTCAATCATTAAGACATAAATTAAAATATGAAACCAGGTAATTTAGTATATGATAAAGAGTATCATGATTTTAGTACTACAGAAGGAGGGGCAGAAGAACCTGATCCTCTAGTAGTAATTTCAAAACTAGATGAAACAATAGAAGAACACGTTGTATTTGAAGATTCAGGTGAGACAGTAGCAGACCATAACCCAGATTATCCCTCCCAAGAACCTGTAATATTAGCTGCATTTGTAGAAGATATGGACGATAAATGGCCGGAATGGAGAGATGTTGACCCAGATAAGCTCTATGAAAAAGCCGAAAAAAAACCTATACGACTTTATTCTTTTCCCGAAAAAAGACTAGAAAGAGCCACCGAAGTAGGTAAGCAAGAAAGGCTGAAACGTATAGCTACTAAATTATATGATAACGGATACGCTGCATATCTTAAAGAAGATAAAGTAACAGTAAACAGAGATTTTGAAATAGATCATATAGGTAATATTCAGGGAGAAGGAGAAAACAAACAAGAAATAAAAAAATTAGTGAAAGAAGCTATAGCTCCACTAGGCTAATTTTTTAAATAAATATATATTTTAATATTATAAAAATTTAAAGTCTATTTAATCTATTAAAACAAAGATTAAAGAATCTAATCGGAAACTACTAGTTTCTCGATTTACAGAAATTTACAAAGTTTTTCAATATTTTTAGACCTATTTCTCCGCTTTTTTCAGGGTGAAATTGAGTTCCGAAAACATTATTTCTTTTATTTGAAATAACAGCAGGAAATTCAGTTCCGTATTCCGTTGTAGCCACAATAGAGTTTTTATCTTCAGGAATTGCATAATAAGAATGAACAAAATATACATATTCGTTATCGACACCTTCAACCAATAAATTATTCTGTTTTACTGAAAGTCTATTCCACCCCATATGAGGTACTTTTAACCCTCCAGAAAATCTCACATTTCTTCCAGGTATAATATCAAGGCCAATAACTTCTTTTTCACCAGCTCTTTCAGCTTCTTCACTACTTGTTAAAAGCATCTGCATACCAAGACATATACCTAGAATAGGCTTTCCGTTATTAGCAACAGAAATAAGTGTATCACGATACGGATTAGATTTTTCAATACCCTCTCTAAACGCTCCAACACCAGGTAATATAAGTCCATCAGATTTAGTTATTTTATTTTTATCTTTCGTAATTTTTATTTCAGCTCCAGCTCTCTCTAAACCTTTACTCACACTACGTAGATTCCCTAAACCATAATCTAAGATAGTTATAGAAACATTTTTATTGATGTCATCTTTTCCTTTATCCATCTGTTATTTATTAGTTATAGAAAATAATTAAGTCTATATTTTTATATATAGTTCTTATAGTGATAGTTCAATAGTGTTCGAAGCTTTTCCTAATACATTGATTTTCTTTTTCATTATGTTCCAAGGTAAGAAGTCCAATCCACAATTAGGGTTTATATATATTTCAGATGGTTCAGCTAGCGCTAAAATTTGGTTTACTTTATTTTTAAGTTCTTCAACAGTTTCTAGTTTTGTATTTCTAGCATCCATAATACCTAGTGCTAGAGATATATCACATCCAAATTCCTCTATAGCATTTATGTTCTTTTCATCTGAAATAAGATCAATCCCAATCCCATCAACTATATCTAAAAGAGCTGGATAATATTCATATATGTGTCCAAAATAAGTATAAAGAAAGACTTTAGCACCTATACCTTCTACAGTTTTTTGGATTGATTCTATAACAATATCCTTTTTAGATTCCTCCACAATAGATGGTTCATCTATCTGTATAATTTTAGCTCCATTATCTTCTAGATTTTTAAGTTCTTTATTAATTGTATTAGATAGATCATCTAACAATCTTTCTTCATTATTATAATAATTATTTTCAGATAGATTTAACAACGTATACGGTCCAGGAATTACAGGCTTAATGTTATTTGTATCATATATATTAGTTGTTTTTTTGAATTCATCGATTGTTGCTGGACTGTATCTTATTTTGTCGTTGAAAACTGGGCATCTATAATATCTGTTATTATCAAAAAACCGTAATAGTCCATTCATATCTATACCTTCTAGTCTAGCTGCAAAATTTGCTAGTAAATCATCCCAGCCTAGCTGGCCTTCCACTAAAACATCTAGCCCTGCATTTTTTTGGATGTCTATAACTTGTTCCCTACCACGGCTCAGTGCATCAATTTCTTTTCCACCCTTTCCTAGTCCTTCCTTTTGTCTGCCTTCAGTTTCCTGCAAAGCTTCTATAACATAGTCAGGCCTAGGAAAAAATCCCGCTGTAGTAGACTTTATATTCATTTAAAGTTTTCCTGCCTTCTGAAGTTTCATTAAATCCTCCGTATCCAATTTTTCACCTTCCTTGAATTTTTCATAAATTTCCTCTGCTTCTTTTCTTGCTTCCTCTTTTTTCTTTCTTTTTTCTTCTTGTCTTTTTGCTCTCTCTCTTCTCTGCATTTCATCAAGTCTTCTCTGTATTTCTACATACTGCTCATGTGCTTCATCAGCTTCTTCTTTAAGTTCAAGAAATTCTTGGTGTTTTTCATCTGCTTTCTCTCTAAGCTCATCAGCTTTTTCATAAGCCTCAACCATTTTTTCATGATGGTCTTGGGCCTTCTCAGCAGCTTCTAAAACGTTTCTATGTATATCACTTGCTTTATCCCTAGTTTCTTCTGCTTTTTCAGCAAGCTCTTTTAATTCCTCGTTCTCCTCTAATTTTCTTTTTCTTTCCTCGTATTCTTCTCTTAGATCTTCTATTTCTTTTATTACTTCTTCCTCTTCTTCAGGATCTAAAACCTCTGTTTGCTGTTTAAATTCTAGTTCTTCTATCTCACTTTTGAGTTCCTCAAGTGATCCTTCCTCCTCCATTGCTAATTCTTTTTTCTTACGTTCAACTTCATCGAAAAGTTCATTAGCTCTAGCATTTAGAGAATCTCTGCGCTCTTTCAACTCCTTTACTTTATCATTTAGTGAATCCCTTCGCTCTTTGTGCTTTTGTGCCAGATCTACTACTTGCCTAGTTTTTTCATTTAGCTCATCTCTTTCTTCAGCTTTCTTACCTACTTTCTCGTTTAAATCATCCCTCTTCTCCTTAAGATCTTCTGCTAACTCTTCTAACTTCCTTTTCTCAGACTCAGACATCTAATCTCTCTGTTCTAAAAAATATATCTAAAAATCTAGGTTTTTTGTAATACATTCTCAGCCACTTATTCTTCATATACCTAATGTATTTTCTAAAATTTGATTTTTCTACATCCATATTAATTGTTTTTCCTACTGTTTCCTCCATACCTACTTTATCTTTTATATTATCTAATAGCTCATCTTTAATTAAATATCCATCCCAGTCAAAGACAATAAAGTCTAACTCCACTTTTTAAGTGGTAGACATTTCAAGTTTAAAACCTTTTGTTAATCTAGTCACTCTAAACAAACCTAATTTCTAAAATATTTTCAATATATACCAAATATGTATATATATCTATAATATTAATTTTGGAAAATTAAAAAAACAATGGATTAAAAAAATAAATATAATAAAATAATTATTTTTCTAAAAAAATAACTAGTAAATTTACTTCTAGTCTAAATCTTTTTTTCCAGAAGATATCAAACCGTTAAATATTAGTAGAATATTTAATTTTTCTTTTTCTAAGGGAATTTTATACCTTTAAAAAATAATAATTAATATAGTAATAAAAATGAAAATTGGGGTTATAGGCGGAGGGATATATGGAAGTTCTGTTTCCTATTTTTTAAAAAAATTAGGATCAAACAAAAATGAGGTATATCTTTTCGAAAAAAACAACATAGGTGGTATTTCTACAAGCAAATCTTCTGGAATGGTACGCCATCATTATTCAAATAAAATACATACGGAATTTGCTAAAAGAGGGATAGAAATACTTGAAAATCTTAAAAACACAACGGACAACAATATTGGTTTTTATCAGAATGGTTTCCTAATAATGGCTGGAGAAAAAACAGAAACCCAGTTTAGAAAAAATATAGATATGCATCGTTCTCTAGGTATTGAGGTTGAATTAATCTACCCAAGTAAACTACCAGAACTTGTACCAAAAATAAATAATAAAGAAATAACTATCGCTGCATTAGAGAAAAAGGGAGGATTCGCAGATCCATACTCCGTTGCTAGATTATTCGCTAAAAAAGCAGAAAGTATAGGTGTAAGGATAAAAACTAATACACCAATAGTAAATATAGAATCAAAAAACAAAGAAATAAAATCTGTTAAAACTAAAAACACAGTATATGATGTAGATTTTCTTATAAATGCTTCTGGTCCTTGTTCTAAAAGTATATCACAGATGGTAGGATTAGATCTTCCCTTAAAAATATATGAAGCAAAAATAGTTGTTTTATCATCAGAAACAAGATCCAATAATGATATACCAGTAGTATTTGATCTTGAAAGAGGGCAATATTTAAAACCAGAACCATCTGGTAATTTTATTTCAGGTGGATTTAAATCTGCCAATATTTCTAACGAAGATATAAAAAATATAAATAATCTAAGTGATGTGACACAAAAAGAACTCTTACAAGTATATGAGTTTTTAAATGAACGTCTGCCAGAGTATTCAGATGCTGAAGTTATTGATAGTTGGACTGGAGTAATTACAGCATCTCCAGATTGGCATCAAATAATTGGAATTCCGGAAAATTACAAAAATTTCTATTTAGTTGTAGGTGCAAGTGGACACGGATTTAAAGAAGCACCTGGTTTTGCAGAATCTATAGCTCAATCTATACTTGATAAAAAACCCAATAATGATGTTAGCCCCTATAGACTAAGACGTTTTAAAGAAAATAAAGAATTTAATAAAGGATATGGAGAAAATATACAATCATGGATATGTTAAAAATATTTTTTATCTAAAAAGCTATTAAAAACTAAAGTTTTGAGGGTTAAAGTTCTAAAAGATCATTTTAACCAATTAAAAACTGTTTAAATTGTATTTTAAGATAAACCCTAAGTTGGTCCAGGTTTTTCTATACAAGCAAATACGAAAGATAAAGTATCAGATAATATATCTTCAAGTTCTATGTTGCTGAGTCATATCGTCTAGGTAAAAAGTAGAAAAGTATCGCTGCTATGACTCCTAATAGACCAAGGAAAACAAATGCTTCATCAAACATATTTATATCAGCCATAAATCCAACTCCAACAGGCCCTATAGCTCCTATTAGAAACACTAAAACTCTAGAAGTACCCCATCCTGTTCCTTGAACTGAATCGGGTATCATATATATTATGTAAGCATAAAATAGAGGTGCTGTACCAAACTGTATACTTAATAAAACAACCAATATAGATATAAATATTATATTTGATGCAATCGGCAATAGAAAAAAAGCTATTACACTTACTGCTGTTAGAGATACTAGGGTAAATTTATCACCATATTTTTGAGCTAATACGCCAGAGACTAATTGGAATAAAGCTCCACCAATAAAAAACGTTGTAAATAGAGCTGCAGAAATTCCTTGAGTTATATTTTTTATCTCAATTAGATATGTTGGTAAAAACGAAGTAACCCCCTGATACATCATTGTCATCAAAGTAGCAGCAATTACACCAAGTATCACCGAACGTCTTAAAATTCCATTTAGTACAGAAGATAGATTCAATTTTTTTTCAGATCTATCACTAAATGTCGGAAAAACTCTCCAGCTTAGTATTCCTACTATAATAAATAGTGGAGCTGTGGCAACTATTGTAAAACGCCATCCAATATAATTAGCTATTCTCTCAGCCATAAAAGGTAGAGCAGCCGATCCAATATTACCTGCAGCTAAAGTTATTCCAAAAGCAGTATTATCATTTTTAGGAAAAACATTAGATATTAAAGAGTCTCTTGAAGGACCATAAAATCCTGTACAAAGACCTAAGATCCCAGCCGCTATAAAAAATATCCAAAAAAATGGTGCTATACCTAATAATATAACACTTAATGAAGTTAATAATAAACTGATAGTTACAATTTTACGTTCACCAAATTTATCAGAAAAGATCCCAGCTGGTAACTGCATTATTGCATAAGCCCCCCAAGTAGTTGATAATACAAGTCCTGCCGTAGCATTATCTATTGAAAAGGCATCTTTTATTTGAGGTAATAAAATAGGAATTACAAAACGTATACCAAGAAGCAGAAACCACCCGCTTGTTAGACTAACTATAATCCATGATTTATTTCCTGAAAATATAGAGGCAGTATCATTAAAACGGTCTTTTATTCTAGATAATATATTTTCCAGCATTATACTCAGTTATTTAAAAAAGTTTTATGGGTCTATTTCAACTTTGTTTTTCTTTTTTGTATATTCTAAAAGCCGTATATTCAAATATATCTTACAAAAACCTAAAAAAATTAAAACTAAAAAATAATTTTTTATTTTTATTAGATATATTTTAGGGTTTTCTATCTTATATTTTATATATAAAAATCCTAAGTCAGAAAAACATAATTATATTCTATTAATTTTTTAGAAACTAGTATGGAAACAAAACTCGATAGTATCTTATCAACTCGATAACAAATTTAATAAAAAATGCAGGAAATCTTTCCAACAACTGTAATTGGTAGCTATCCGAAGCCTAAGTGGCTTAACAAAGTAAGAGAACTAAACGAAGAAGGTAAGTTCGAAGAAGAAAAAATGAAAGAAGCAGAAGACGATGCAGTACGCTTAATTGTAAAAGAACAAGAGCGTGCTGGTATTGATGTGTTAAGTGATGGTGAAATGCGAAGAGAGGAAATGGTGGAATTCTTTGCAGAATGTATACCAGGTTTTGAATTTAACGGTCCTGTACGAGTATGGGGTAACAACTACTACGATAAACCAAGCGTTGTAGAAGAACTTCAAAAACCAGGACCAATGCTTGTTGAAGAATTTAAATTCACTAAAAAAATAACAGATAGAGCTATAAAAATACCCATAACTGGCCCATATACTCTAACAGATTGGTCATTTAATGAAGTATATAAAAGAGATGAACTAGTTATGAAGTTAGCAGAGATATTAAATGAAGAAATTAAAAGACTAGTTGACGCAGGTGCAAAATATATACAACTAGATGAACCAGCTCTTTCAACCCATCCTGAAGAAGTAGATATAATAGAAAAATCAACTAAAAAAGTCTTTAAAGGAATAAATGTAGAAAAGAAATTTATGCATGTATGTTATGGGAAAATAGGGGAAGTATATCCAGAAATACTAGAATTCAATATAGATCAATTTGCCTTAGAATTCGCTAACAATAACTTCAAAATGGTTGAAGAGTTAAAAAAATATGAATTTACAAAAGAATTAGGGTTTGGTTGTTTAGATGCGCATGTTTCAGATGTAGAAAACATAGAGCAGATAAAAGAAAATATAGAAAAAGGCTTAGAGGTTGTACCCCCAGAAAGACTTTGGGTAAACCCAGATTGTGGAGTTAAATTATTACCACGAAATATAGCATATAAAAAATTAAAAAATATGACAGAAGCAACAAAAGAATTAAGAAACGAGTATTAATATACACAAAAATTAATTTTCTTTTTCTTCAATCTCTCTAAGTAAAGCTTTTTTAGCTTTTTTTGCTTCATCACCTTTTATTTTTACTTTAACTAGACCTTTTTCAGGATAGCTTCCTATTGATACATCAAACCCCTTATTTATTTTATCAAAAACAGAAACTAAACGACTTTCATACCCTTCAACTTCTAACCATTCAACATTTTGTTTTTCACCTTCAAACTCATTTTCAACTTCTTTAAAAACACCCTTCATTTCTTCTGGAACACCCGGAAAAACATATACATCCACACTATCATCATATATAATAAAGCCTGGATCAACACCTACTTTATTTTCAACTGGTTCAGCACCTTCAGGAATCTCTGCTGTATTCTCTAATAAGTCATCTTTTTCATATTCTCGATATAATTTTTCTAATATCTCCTCATCTCTTGTTACATCCAAATCAAAAGCATTAGCTACAGCCTCTACAGTTATATCATCATGTGTAGGACCCAATCCACCAGTTATTAATATTAAATCACGTCTTTCTTTTTCCTTCTTTAACTCATTTTTTATATCATTCATTGAATCAGGAACTACAAGTATACGTTTGATATCCACACCCATACTAGTTAGCTGAGAAGCTAACCATGTAGCATTTGTATTAATAGTATCACCCTCTAAAAGTTCATCTCCAATATTTAATATCGTAGCATCCATATTTAAAATAAAATAAGTCATCAATTACTAACTAATTATCATTTTAAAAAAAAGAAATATAAAGTATATACTTATTCCGTTTAAATCTAAGTCTACAGAACTAAAAATATACAAAAACCTTAGCCATACTCCAATCTAATATAGATATTTAGCGATTAGGAACACTTACATCCTCAATAAACAACTAAAAACAATTATTGGTGGAAAATTAATCTTAGAGTATTTTTCATTCTTTAACCCTCAAAATAATTTAGTCTAAAGTAATAATTTACTAATTAAAGTCTATCTAATATTATGGTGTATACTGGAGCTGATTTATTTATCGATATTTTAGAGAGATATGGAGTGGATTACATTTTTGGTAACCCTGGTACTACAGAGCTTCCATTAATGCGTTCTCTAGAAAAAAGTAATATAAAATATATTTTAGGGCTGCATGAAGATATTGCTGTAGGTGTTGCATCAGGATATGCTAATACTCTCCGTAATCAGCCAAATACTAATATACCTATAGGTGTTGTAAATCTTCATTTGGCTCCCGGTCTAGCACATGGACTAGGTAATATACATGGAGCTAAATTTGCTGGTTCCCCATTAATAATTACAGCTGGAAACCACAGCACTGATTTTAGACATGAGGAACCTAGTTTGAGGGGGAATCTACTAGAAATGGTTGATCAATTTACAAAGTGGAGTATCGAAGTATTAGATCCAGATACATTACCGGATATAACTAGGAGGGCTGTTAGAACTGCCTTAACTCCGCCAATGGGGCCTGTTTTTATGTCTCTTCCAATGGATGTCATGATGGAAAAAACAACTGAAGAACCTAGTGAACTTGGAGAAATACCAAATGCAGGTAGCGGTGATCCAAATCAAATAAAGATAGCTTCAGAGTTATTAGTGGAGGCAAAATCTCCAGTAATGATTGTAGGTGATAAGATAGCAAGATCCGGTATAGAATCAGTAAATAAAGCAGTTGAACTAGCTGAAACACTAGGTTGCAAAGTATATGGGGAGATACTTACATCAGAGGTTAACTTCCCTACAGACCACAATCAATGGATTTCACATATTCCACCAGATGAAGAAATAGTTAGGTCTATTTTAAATACAGACACGGTAATGTTAATAGGGTGTTCCACAAATACAACTTTATTTAGACATGAAAAAGATATAATACAAGAATCAACTAAATTTATTCATATAAATAATGACTTCTGGAATATAGGTAAAAACGAACCAGCACATGCAGCTATATTTGGGGATCCAAGTCATGTGATGGAAAAAATCTCAAATAAACTAAAAGACAAAATATCAAAACAAAAATTGGAAAACAGACTTAAAAAAATAGAATCTGAAAAACAAAAAATACAAAAAAAATCAAAAACACAAATAAAAAACTCCAAAAAATCTTCAGTAATCACAAAAGAAGAACTAATAGATAGTATAAAAGATATTGCAAAAGAAGCTTATATAGTAGATGAAGGAGTTACATCAAAATATGTTTTACTTGACCG
Organism: Halobacteriales archaeon; assembly: GCA_018609935.1. The sequence continues at coordinate 18,596 of JAHENH010000173.1, forward strand.
TAAAAAGCTAAAACCAAAACAACTTCTCTCAAACAAAGGAGGAGGGCTAGGATATGGACTCCCAGCATCTATTGGTGCAAGTCTAGCAGAAAAAACAAAAGAAAACAGAAGAAATGTATTAGGCTTTATTGGAGACGGATCCTATCTCTATTATCCTCATTCACTCTATACAGCATCAAGATATGATATCGATCTAACAATTATAATAGCAGACAACCGTAATTATCACGCCCTCAAAAAAAATATGGTTGGACTATATGGAGAGGATGAAAAAAATTATGACTTTTTGGGTATGGATATAGATCCTCCAGTTGATTTTATAAAAAACGCTGAAAGTAATGGAGCTAGAGGACACTTAATAGATTCATTAAATGAACTAAATTCCACGCTAAAAAAAGCTATTAACCGTAAAGGAATAGATGTTTTAGATGTATTGATAAAAGATTGATAAAATAATGTTTTCATAAAAGATTATTTCTTTAAATACTACTATCTAAAATTTTATTAATAATCTCCAAATATATGAATAAATTTTTAAATATATTTTTAACAAAAATGATAAACTAATTCGTCTATATTTCTAATTATAATTTTTATCTACGTCACAAAGTAACCATGATAGACATAAAAACAAGAATCAAAGATATAGAGTTAACCAAATCACTTAGAAAAGAAAGAGAGAAAGCATATATATGAAACTATCAAAATTTTCGAGATTAAAACCCCATGCTTCAGCTTGGAGAGGATGTCAAACAGGGAAAACAAACTAAATTTATCTTTTATTAGAGATATAATACTAAATTAATTTATTTATTTATATTAATATAAAAAATAAGTTAATTCTCTAGAAAGAATATTTTTTATAAAGTATGGATGATCGTATAAAGGAGCATGCTAGAATTCTAGTTAATTGGAGTGCAGAAATAAAAAAAGGAGACAATGTGGTTATAGTAGGTAGTCCTGAATCCCATGATTTAATTCTAGCTTTATATGAGATCATAGGAGAGAAACAAGCTAAACCTATAACTTTATATTCTTCAAACGAAGCAGATAGATCATATTTATCAAATATACAAAAAGGATTTGAAACCCCTGAACATCAACTTGAACTTTATAAAAAATCTGACTCATTTATAAGAATAAAATCTGATCCGAATCTTATGTCAATAAGTGATATATCGGGTAATATATTATCTAAAAGAGAAAAAGCAATGGAGTCCATTAGAGATGAAATGCTTTCAAAAAAATGGGTATTAACACAGCACCCTACTAATTCTTCTGCTCAACTAGCGGGTATGTCTTTATCTAAATACAAAGACTTTGTATATAATTCAATAATAAGAAATTGGAAAGAAATAAGTGAGAAACAAGAAATATTACGGAAAAAACTTGAAAATACTAATAAAGTAAGAATAGAAGGAGGGAAAACAAAGCTAGAGATGAGTATAAAAGGAATGAAAGCAGTAAATTCGGATGGTAAACACAACATGCCAAGTGGAGAAGTTTTTACAGCACCTAGTCCTGACAGTGTACAGGGAGAAGTTTTGTTTAATAAGCCACTAATACATAAAGGTAGAGAGATAGAAAACGTACGTTTGGTATTCGAAGATGGTGAAATAATAGAAAGTTCAGCAGAAAAAAATCATGAATTACTCGAAAATATACTAAATACAGATGAAGGATCTCGTAAACTTGGAGAACTAGGTATTGGAAACAATGAACAAATAGATAAATTCACTAAAAATATGTTATTTGATGAAAAAATGAATAAAACTATACATTTAGCTATTGGACAAGCATATGAAGAATGCATTGGAAAAAATCAAGAAAAAAATGACAGTGCTATACACTTAGATATGATTACAAGCATGGAAGATAAAACTCTCTATTTTGATGATGAAATAGTACAGGAAGAAGGAGTATTCACATGGAAAGAAAAAAATAATCCCCAAGCATCTAATCATAAAGAGACTAAAGTGAACCAAACCTGAGGTCAGACTCTGAAACACATTGACTTAGACCTATTGCAGGTATAAACATATAGTTCTAAACAAAACTATACTATATACCATTATATATTAAAGTTGTTTATCTTATTTGAATGAAAGTTGACCCCTCCTTCTCTTTATGAGGAGAGGCCAGCCCTCCTCCATTCTTTAACAATTTATATATCCAGAAAATTCAATGGCCGTATATCTCCTTTTTAAAAAAAAGGAGTATTATTGCTCTTCTTACAAGCCCACATAAGATAAAAGAATAAGAATTAAGTAAAAGTATGGAGGGAACTCAAAAACTGTCCTCCAGGTATAGATAACTCATGTTTATAATGTTCCCCCAATTATAAGAAGTATTATTCCCACAACAGAGGATATTTTAAATAGATTGCTTGCATCTTCAGTTTTTGCTTTTTTTGTACTTATTTCCACTAATCCAGCAAGTACAGCCCATAATACTAACATCATAATTACTAGGTTTCCTTGAAAGGTGTAAAATAATCTATTAAACGTATATCTCACCCCCGCTAGGTGCCCCCCAGTAATAAATAAAACAACTATACTTAGCCTTGAAAACCATTCTAGTCTCTTTATAGTTTGCTTGTTTTGTGTTATTTCCGATATGGATAAAGTAGCGAAAAATATACTTCCTATCCATAGGCCTGCAAATAATACATGTAGTATTTGGGATATTGTGTCTAAGACCATGAAAAGAGTTTTTTCCCTTCCTTTTTAACTTCACGGACTAGCTCAAATATGGAACAACTTTTTGCACCATGGAGAATTGAATGGGTAGAAAAAGATAAAGACGAAGTTGATGGTTGTATTTTTTGTGAATATCCGAAGCGTAAGGATGATAAAAAATCATTAATTCTTGTTCGAAGTGAATTCTCTTTTGTTATGTTGAATAACTATCCATATAATCCCGGCCATGCTATGGTGGTGCCATATAGCCATAAATCACAGTATGAAGACCTAACAGAGGAAGAACTTTCAGATCACTCTATACTTAAAAAGGAGACATTTAAGGCAATCAAAAAATGCTTAGATCCTGATGGATTTAATACAGGTCTAAATTTAGGTGAAGGAAGTGGAGGATCCATAAAAAATCATCTACATACTCATATAGTCCCAAGATGGAAGGGGGATACTAATTTTATGCCAGTAACTAATAATAGTAAAATAATAGTTGAACTAGTAGAAGATACTTATGAAAAGCTATATAATACATTTAAGAAATTTGATGATATAGAAAAAAGAGAAGATTCTCTTTATATTTCATAATACTTATTTTTTTGTTTCTGCTCTTTATCTTTTGTTGACTGAGGTTTGTTAGGTCTAGGTCTACCGGTTTTAGGTTCACGTCTAAATGTTATATCAACCATTTTAAGGAATGTATTAAATGATTCATAGACTCCTTTAGGTTTTCTAGCTAGACCTTTTTTCCCTGATTCTCCTTGAAAAACTAATACTCTATCACTTATATAGGATAGGAAAAGAAGATCATGGTCTATTACTACTATTGGACTAGCTTTATCACTGGAAAATCGTCGTAGAAGTCGGGCTAGATCTATTCTACTTTCCACATCTAGGAAGGCAGAAGGCTCATCTAATAAATAAATATCAGCATCCTTTGAAAGACAAGCAGCTATAGCAAGACGTTGAAGTTCACCCCCAGACAAATCCTCAGCCTGCTTCTCATATAGAGCTTCTAGAGTTAGAGAATCTTCAACCGTGTTGGGGACGTCAGAAAGTAAAAACTCGGTTTTACCTTCAGGAGCGGATATATTCTGAGGTTTATATGAGATGTCAATTACATTTAATTCTGTATTATCTGGGTCTAATTCTCCTGCTAAAATACGGGCAAAAGTGGTTTTTCCTAATGCATTTTGCCCTAAAATGCCTAGAACTTCGGATTCACGGAAATCTCCTGGTTCTACTTTAAGAGAAAATTCATCAAAGTTTTTCTCTAGTTCGGGGTATTCAAAAACAACATCACCTCCTGACCCTTCTCCGCCGCTCCAATCAAAATGTATTGATTCATCTCTAATGCGAAGATTTTCTTTACTAAGATAACCATCTAGATACTCATTTATTCCAACTCTAGAGCCCATGGAATGAGATACAGACCCATATGCTCCAGACTCACCATGAAATATATGTACCATATCTGTTAAAAGATCGAGTACAGCTAGATCGTGCTCAACAACCACCACCTTTTTTTC
>JAHENH010000174.1 GCA_018609935.1 Halobacteriales archaeon
ATCGACATGAGAAACAGGTTTTTTAATTGTTTCAGTTTCAATTCCGGCACCGTTTATTATTAAAGGCACATGAGCCATAGTTTCATATGCTGAAGCTTCGTGAAATTTATTATGTAATCCAAATTCTTCTCCGTGATCGCTTGTAAGTATTATAGTTGCATTTTCTGGAAGTTTATTAGTTATTCTACCTATTTGTTCATCTGTATTCAGTATATTTGCATCATAGGTATCTATAACTGGTTTTGGAGGTTGAGTGTTAGGACTAATAATGTCTTGAGGGTTTCTAATATGTTTAGTTTCTATTTTTAGTTCTTTGCGTTTATCCTTTAAATATTTATATGGATGGTGTACCCCCATTAGGTGTATCCAGACAAAAAATGGTTTATTTTCTTTTTTGGTTTTTTCTATCCAGTCAATAAATTTTGAAACAACTTCTTTATCTGTTGTTCCCACATTGATGCCTTTTTCTTCTGCTTTTTTTATAAAAAAAGTATAGAAATATTTTAATGATTTATATAGTTTTTCATTAGAAATATATTTACTTATAAAGTTAGCTTTTTCATTTAATCTATCTAGTATTTTATTTCCAGTCTTTGATTCTTTACTCCATTCTTTTACCCCAAAAAATTGGTTATATCCTCTATCATGATTAAAATATTCAGTTAAAAACGGATTGTTAACAAAAGCAGCTGTTTTATATCCTGACTGAGACATAAATTCACCAAGAGTTATCCCTTCATCTATAGGTAGACCTGCTCCTTTTATACGTAGTGGATAAACACCTCCATTTAACGATTTAAATGCAAATCTAGTTCCGGGACCATTACTATATGCATTAGTAAGTTTAACTCCATCTTTAGCTAATTCATCTATATTTGGAGTTGTCTTTCTAGAATATCCATATGAATGAACATGATCTACCCTCAGACAGTCTATAGTTATTAAGACAATTGAGTCTTCCATAATCATAAATTACTATTCAAATATATAATATTTAATTACTATTTAAAATATATTGTCAATTTTTTATCTCATCGTATAAAGTTTAAATAAAAAAATTTATATTATATACTATATACGATTGCTGCAAATCTAAAAATATTATATATAAAAACTAAAACTTAAACAATAATATCTTTAAAAATTACGGACGGATCCTGATTTTTTATATATTAAAGATAGTTACTGCTTTTATAGTGGAACTATCTGAAATAGATTATTAACAATGACAATAAATTTTTTCAAAATAAGTATTATTTTTTATATACTGATCATAATTAGTCATCCATATATCCAAGCATTTTTAATCTTTCTTTAGTTTTCTGGTCCATTTCAACATCTGTAATATCTTTGTATGTTTCTTCAATTATCTGGTTGTGTTTTTTAGTTTTTTCTTTTATTTTTTGGATGGTTTCGCTTTTCTTTTTCTCTTTGAAGATGTTGTTTTTTTCATTTGGATCATCATTGATGTCATATAAATATTCTTTACTGTCTTTGTTTATATATTTCCAGTTTTTGTCTCTATAAAAAAAGTTTCTAGAGTCTTTTTCAATTCCTCCCCAGTCACCAATAATATAGTTTCGTTCCCAACTACCTTTTTTTATTAGAGAAAGTAAACTATATCCCTCAAAATTTTTAGGAATAGTGCATCCAGCATAATCAGCTATAGTAGGAGGGATGTCCTGTAAGCCTACTATTTCACTAAAACTTCCAGTATTCTTGCTGTCATTAATTAGTAGTGGAACATGGATACCTTCATCGTGTAAAGTATTATGGCTAAAACCTCCATGTTCTTGAAATTGTTCTCCATGATCTGATGTAATAATAGTTATAATATCATCGTCTAAGATAGATTTTGTGTTATCTATCAGACGTCCTATATTTTTGTCAGTAAATCTTATTTCAGCATCATATAGATCTATAAGATCCTGTAGTTCTTTTTCGGTTATCTCTTCTGGTCTTTCCAACATTTTTCTTCTTAACTTGGTTGATCTACGGTTGCTTATTGGTGAATCCCGAAACATCAACTGATATTTTTTAGGAGGTACATATGGATGGTGAACATCCATATAATGAATCCATAGAAATATATTTTGATCTTCGTGGTTCTGCAGCCATTTTATGGCTTTATCAGTTATATCGTCAGCTCTAACGTATGCTGATCCAAATTCAACTCCAGCGTGTTTTTCTGTCTCCTCAAATAATTTTCTAAGCGCTCTATATAAAATACTCTCTTTTTTAATGTTTTGTTTAACAAATCGTCTTGCTTTAGTTAATATAGATGGCGACTCTTTTGAATCAAAAAACTTATCAAAACCTCTAGAATAGCCAAAATCAGAAGAAAGAAAAAGGTTAGAATGGAAACCACCTGTTTTATAGTTTTTATTTTTTAACACTTCAGAAATTAATATTCTATCATTAGATAATCTATTATATCCACCATACATCAAAGCCGAAGAAGAAGTTAAAATTGAAGGAAAAGAAGTCCTTGTAGTTCCCGCATGAGAGAATGCATTTTTGAATAAAAATCCTGAATCAGCAAACTCATCAATAATTGGGCTAGTATTCTTTGAATATCCGTAACATCCAAGATGATCAGCCCGTAATGAATCAACTGTAATAAGAAGTATATTCTCGTTCATCAGTTAATATATGATAACCTGAAAATGTATATTTTTTTTCTATTATATTTTTTCTATTATATCTTTTTATATCTAGTATCACTCAACTTAGAAAAACTCTTTTTAATTTTAAAGTTTAGATCTAATAACACTTAGATATTTATCCGTAATTTTTTCCCAATCATAAAAACTAACAATTTTTTTTAATTTATCTCTTTTTTCTTTCTCTAACTTACCTGCTTTTCTTATTGCATCTGCTATACTTGAGGGTTTAGGTGAACAAAACTCTAATAGTTCTTTAAACCTAGTGTTTTCAGCTCTTCCTTTTAGCTGTACTGTAGGAAGTCCTGCAGCACTATATTCTAATATTTTAAGAGTATTAGGGTCATCTACCAAAGATATTCCTACATCGGATATATATAGATATCCAGATATTTTTTCATGTGGTACAGTACCGAGAAACTCTATTTTTTGTTTTTTTTCTGAAACTTCTTCCACATATTCGTCGAGAGATCCTGTACCTAGAATTAACAGCCTCCATTTATCCCCTAGATATTCAGTACTCTCCAGTAGTTCTTTTATGTGGTATATAGGTTCTAGTCCACCTATATAGATAGCTATATTATGTTTTTCTATATCTATACCTTTGTTTTTTAGGTCTGATTTAACTATAGATATTGTTTTTTGTTTTGGGTCTGCGAATAGTTCATAGTCTACACCAAGGGAGACTTCTGTTGAGCAAGATGAAAATTTATTGACTCTTTTTTCTTCTTCATTATATACATAGAAAATATGGTCAGAGAGATAAAAAGACAGATTTTCCAGCCATTCTACAATAAATGAAAGGTATCTATTGTTATTTGTTCTAAATTGTCTTATAGGGTCTATATGGTCTACTAAAAATATACCGCTATGTATAAAGTTTAATAGTGTTCCTGCTATTGCTCCAGATCTTGTTGTACCAATTAATACATCATAATCTCTAATTTTATAGGTTGATTTCAATATTGTTTTTATTGTGGTTCCCTTTATTGTTACACCTATGTCTTTCTTTTCTAGGTGTCTAGATATACGTTTTCTTCCTACACTGATATCTTCCGGTTTATCAGGCGTCAACCAAAGTATAGATATATCTCCCCCATCTCCCTTAGCCATCCTATATAGAACTTCATATCTTAGTTAGATACATATATCTGTTTATATGTCTCTATCAAATATCACTGATATCCCTCTCATAGTGACATCCCCCCGACCTAAAGTGCGGGCCGTTCTATAGGGTTCCTCTTCGCTACTCAACTTACAGAAGTAGAGGTTGAGTAATCGCTAGGAGGTTCGGACATTGTCACAGATGCCCCAGCACTCAACATTAATCCTTATTTCAGGTTCGCCAAGCGCCCGTCTTGTTATATTCCAAGCTCCGTTCACATCACTATTAATCATCCATTCCGCCACACTTGAATATTCCTTTGTCACGCTCGCCTATTTCACCACATTTACAACATCGTTGAGAAGTATATGCCTCGTCGACCTCATAGTAGTGTATGCCTCTATCATTGAGTTTGTGTTTAAGTATTTGACGGAACGTATAGTGTGGGAAACGATGAAGTTGCCGAATTAATAGCCCGACCTTTATCTTGGTTCTGTATATCTTCTAGGTCGCCAACTACTACGGTTAGGTTGTTCTTCTCGACATAGTCAGCCAACTCAGTAGTAACTTTATGTAGTCTATCCTATAGCTTTATTGTACTCTCTACTACCCCAACCCAATTCTTTCCAGTTTCTGTGTTTCTTCTTAGATAGCTATACCAAGTCTGTATATGCTTGATGTTTTCTC
>JAHENH010000175.1 GCA_018609935.1 Halobacteriales archaeon
GACCAAAAGAATACACAGATTAGTAACCTTGAAGATGAATTAGAAGATAGACAGAAAAAAATTGATCAATTAGAGCAAAAAAATCAAAATCTTAAACAAAATATCAGTAAACTTAACCAAACACTCACAAACCTATCAAAGAAAATAAACAACAGGAACCGGAAACAACCTGGATTTACAATCCTTATTACGATCTTAAGTTTGATTGGAGGGATATTATTCTTAACAAAAAGAAAATAGCTGGTGATTTATTATGTTAGATGGAAGGACAATGCTGGAATGGTTTTTCAATTTTTTAACAATAGGTGCTTCAACTCTTTCTATAAAACTTGATACTATACTTCCATATAAATATAATTTTATAAAAAAATGAGATGAAAAAATACAAGTATATACTAAAAAATATAAAAAAAATGAAAATAAAAATGAGCAAAAAAAGAATAAAAATGTAATTATATATAATAATGTACAATTTATCATATAATATTGTTTAAATAGTTAGTATTGATGTTATTAAACCTAAAAATATAATTATATTTAGAAAAAAAATAAAAAATGAAAGAAAGAAAATATAGGGAAATAAAAAAGAAAATATATGAAAAGATTATTATAGTGTTAGGAGGATTTTTTGGACTAGTATTTATACATCATGCTACAATACCTTTCGAACCATTTTTAGGTCGTATAGTTAGTCTTTTACTATTTGTGACAATTTCCATTCCATTAATGATTGGAGGTGTCTGGATAACTACTAAAAACTTCAACGAAAAAGAACTCCGTCAAATTATTGGCTGGATCCTTATAGGTATGTTTTCTGTCGCTTTCCTTTCAATACTTAATATATTCTATGAAAAATCACACGGAACCTTACTAATACATTCTACTTACGTAGTCACTAGAATGGCAGGAATAGGAGCAATGGGAGGATTTATTACTGGAAAATACAATATAAAACAAAGACAAAAGCATGAAAAACTACAGGAAAAACAAAAAAATCTAGAAAAATTTAAGAGAGTAATAGATGAAGCTCCTATTGGTATAATAATAACAGAAACTACAAATGAAAGTGGAGATAACCCAATAACTTACACAAACAAAGGATTTCAAAAACTTACAGGATATACAAAAGAAGAAATAATCGGTAAGGACTGTAGATTCCTACAAGGAAAAGAAACTTCAGAAAAGAAAAAAAATAAAATAAGCAAAGCAATAGAAAACAAAAAACCCATCTCAATAGAGTTAATCAATTATACAAAAACAGGAGATAAATTCTGGAATCAACTACACATAGCTCCAGTATATGATATAAAGGAAAAACTTATACAATATGTAGGATTTCAAATAGATATCACAGAAAGAAAAGAATATGAAAATAGATTAGAACTTTTCAAAAAAGCAGTAGAAAATGCAGGACACGGGATATATATAACTGACACAGAAGGAACTATAAAATATATAAATCCAAAATTTGAAGAAATTACTGGATATAATAAAAAAGAAATTATAGGAAAAAATCCAAAAATACTAAACTCAAAGAAACAAGACAAAAAATACTACAAAAAACTATGGAATACAATCAAATCTGAAGAAATATGGAGAGAAGAAATAACAAATAAACGTAAAAATGGGGAATTATATATTTGTGAACAAACAATAGCTCCAGTACCAATCAAAGAAAACGGTAGTACAGAAAAGAAATTTATCGCTATACAAAATGATATTACACAACGTAAACTTAGACAACAACGTTTAGAAGTCCTGCACAGAATATTACGCCACAATCTAAGAAATGAACTAAATATATTACTCTTAGATATAGAAAAAATATCTAAAGGACTCGGATTAGAATATAATGATACAATAAAAGAAATAAAAACAAAAATAAAAAGTTTAGAAAATCTTAGTAATAAAGCAGAAAAAGTAAATAAAACGCTAGAATTATTCGAAAAATCAGAAAAAACAATTAAAATTAATAAATCACTAAAAGAAGTTAAAAGAGAGATAGAAAAACGGTATCCAACTTCGGAAATCGAATTAGAAAACAAATTAAAAAACGAAACTAAAGTCAATTCTAGTATATATTTGGTATTCAAAGAACTAATTGAAAACGGTATAAAACACAATGATAGTAACAAATCAAAAGTTACAGTCAAAACAAAAAGTGGAGATAACGAAATAAAGATACAAGTCAAAGATAATGGTGTAGGTATTCCAAAAGATGAAAAAGAGGTATTAGAGAAAGGTAAAGAAAAACCTCTTTTACATAGTGCAGGTTTAGGGTTGTGGTCAGTATACTGGATAGTAAAAACAAACGGTGGAAAAATATCAATTCTAGAAAACAGTGATAAAGGTACAAATATAAAAATAACCCTCCCAAGTAAACAAAACAAAAATACGTTCGAAACCAAAAACAATGCTAAATAATCTAAAAAGATCATATAGTTCTGCAATAATAGTAATTATAGGAACAGTTCTAACCATTATTCATTTGAGCCATTTCATAGAAGATATACAAGAAAGAATGCCACTAACAGCAATCTTTGGAGGGGTTTTACTTCCTCTAATATTGTCTATTGGAATAATATACAGTGGATACTATATATTATTTAAAAGTGATACTGAAAAGTATCATTATACTATACTTAAATGGTTTTTTATTGGAATAGGGATACTTTCACTAACTGGAGTGGGTATTGTTCTTTATGAAATTGCAGAAAATGCAAGGCTTACACACATATTTTATGTATTATTAAATTTTGTTACAGTAGGGGGTCTACTAGGTGTATTAATTGGGTGGTATGACGCACAAAAAGAATCTCGTGCTAGAAGACTTAGAGGATTCGAAAAAGCAATAGAACAAGGAGGACACTCAATCTTTATAACTGACATAGATGGAGATATAGAGTATGTAAATCCAAGATTTGAAGAAACTACAGGTTACAGTGAAAAAGAGGCTTTAGGAAAAAATCCTCGAATACTAAAATCAGGAAAACAAGATGAGAAGTTCTATGAAGAATTATGGAACACTATTCTTTCTGGGGAAATATGGGAGGGGGAACTTATAAATAAAAGAAAAAACGGAGAATACTATTATATAGACCAAACTATAGCCCCTATAGAAAATAAAAAAGGTGAAATAGAGAGATTTGTAGCTATAAACAGTGATATAACACAGTTAAAAGAATATGAAGAAGAACTGGAAAAGAAAAACAAAAAATTAGAAATATTGAACAGGATTCTTAGACACGACATAAGAAATGATATGAATATTATAATGATGAAAGGAGAAGCTTTAAAAGATAATATTGAACAAGATAGCAGAGAGCACATAGAAAGAATACTAAAAACTAGTGATCACATTATTGAATTAACTAAAGTAGCAAAGAATCTAATAGAAACGTTCGAAGAAAAAAAAGAAGATAAAAAGGAATTAGAGGAAAAAGAATTAGATAGTATTTTGAGAGAGAAAATAGATAAAGCAAAATCTGCCTATGATAACTTAACTATTTCTGTTAAGCAAGATATACCTTCAGTTAATGTAAAAGGAGATGAAATGTTATCATCAATATTTACAAATATTTTTAAAAACGCTGTCCAGCATAATGATAAACAAAAACCGGAAATAGACCTCTTTTTTGAAGAAAGTAAATCCTATATTACTGTTTGTATAGCTGATAACGGACCTGGCATACCAGATGATATGAAAGATAAAGTTTTTGGTAGGGGAGAAAAAGGATTGGAAAGTAAAGGTACTGGTGTTGGATTATTCCTAGTAGATCAGTTAACAAAAAGATATAATGGAGAAGTATGGATAGAAGACAACCAGCCAAAAGGAACTATATTCAAAGTAAAACTACAAAAAACCAACTCTGAAGTGAACTAAACTAAACCTTATAACACCATTCTTTATATCATAAAGGAAAATCATAGAAAATACTAAAATATCAACTTTAAATACTAAATTTCTAAATTTTTAGATAAAATTATAAATTCAAATATATATTATTATTGTAACCCTTTTTTTCTGACCCAGAAAATCTGGTATCTAATTTATATTGGATAATATTTCTATGATAACTTGTGATGAACCATAGTAAAAAAAATAGAAAAAAGATAATTGGAGGATTGTTGTCATTAGTATTATTACTGTCAACTTTTGCTATCACTCCAGTTTCATCTGCAGGTACAATAACAGTTAATGAACCTACTCTTAATGCAAAATTTCAAACAATAAACGGTCAAATTTACCAAGGAGACGGACTAACAATTAGCGGAAAAGCTACAGGAGTAGACAGTGCATTCCTTATTTACTATGACGATAATTCAAATGTAGGAGTTGAAAAAGTTGACGTAAACCAGGACACCAACACTTTTAGAGAAGAAGACATCAAGTTGGACGAGATCTCCCCTGGAATGGCTTATGCAATTATTGTAAGTAAAGGTAGAGATGGTGAGTTAGGAGAAGCCCATCTACACGCAAGAGGTCAAATGCACTCAGGTGGAGGCCATAACGAAGAGGAGGACGGACATAATGACAACCACAATAGTGAAACTAGTGAAAACCAAGCTAATGAACAAAACCAAGGGCCTGGACATAATGATGACCACAATGAGAATGAAGACGAACATAATGATGACCACAATGAGAATGAAGACGAA